>JAYTFV010000382.1:0-5774 GCA_043734065.1 Planctomycetota bacterium | reverse complement strand
CGTGATGCAGCAGATGCAGAGCCTTCGAGATGGATCGTTCCTGGGTCGCCGCGAGAACGTGCTGGTGTTTGGGAAGCCGGGTGCGGGGAAGACGCATGCGTTATGTGCGTTGGGCGAGCAGTTGGTGCTGCAAGGCCGCTCGGTGTACTTCGCATCGTGCAGCCTGCTGGTGCAGGAACTGTTGGCAGCCAAACGCGACTTGAAGTTGGAAAAGGTCGTGAAACGTTTGGCAGGTTTCGAGGCGTTGATCCTGGACGACCTGGGTTATGTGCAGCAGAGCCGGGAAGAGATGGAGGTGCTGTTCACCCTGTTGGCGGAGCGTTACGAGCGTGGGAGCGTGCTGTTGACGAGCAACCTGCCGTTCTCGCAGTGGACGCAGATCTTCAAAGATCCGATGACGACGGCAGCGGCCATCGACCGACTGGTTCATCACAGCGTGATCGTGGAGTTGAACGTGGCGAGCTACCGTCTGGAAACGGCCAAGTCGTCGCGGACTCCGAAAGATGCCACCCCCGATGGGGCTGCGGTTCAGTAGGGAATTCTAATTGTCGCTAAAGCGGAGTCCTAATCGTCGCCGAACAGCGACAGTTCCATCGTCGTGCCACCTTCCTCATTCGGGGACGATCCTCACCAAGCCACCACCCCCCGAGGACAGTTTCAGCTTGATGGTGTCGCGCGGGGTCACGGTCTTCTTGGAGATCGACAGCCCATGTTTGGCCGAGTCGTCATCGGACGCGATCTCTGCGGTGAAGCGACCCGTCGAGAGAAACCGCAGGGGTATGTCGAACGTCCGTTCCTTCCCATCCGTCATCGCTCCGACGCACCAAGTCGCTCCACTCCGGCGAGCGATCACGACATACTCTCCGACTTTCGCATCCAATACCTTCGTGTCGTCCCAAGTCGTGGGGATTGCGGCGAGGATCGGTAGGCCCGGATGTCCGCGGTACGCGGTCGGGTAGTCGGCGACCATCGACAGGTGGTTCTGGTAGACGACGTAGCCCGCCAGCGTGCGGGCCGGGGTTCCCATCACGAGCGGGGCGTCGTTGCGGGGCTTGAAGTCTTCCGGTTTGACGGTGCGGAACGACCCCTGATGGAAGTCGAGCGGGCCTGCGAGCATCCGCGTGAACGGGACCGTCACTTCGTGGTCCGGCGTGATGCCCACCTTGTCCCACTTGTCGTATTCGAGGTTCATCACCCCTTCGTGCGTCAGCAAATTGGGGTACGTCCGCTCCATCCCGGTCGGCTTCGGACAGCCGTGCAACGTGATCGTGAGGCGGTTCTCCGCCGCGAGTTTCACGGCCTTGCGGACGAAGCGGTTCATCTCCTGATCGTCGCGGTCCATGAAGTCCAGCATCACGCCTTCGATGCCCCACTCGCGGTAGAGCGGGAACGCCTTGTCCATGTGCGTCTCGGCCCCCTTCCAGTGCATCCACAACCGGATGCGGACGCCTTTCGACTTGGCGTATTTCAAAACTTCGGGCAGGTCGAGGCCGTCGATAGCCTTCGTGATGTCCGCCCCCTTGTACGGGACGATGGGGCCGCCGTACCACGCCGAGTCGCCCACGCCGTCGAGCGAGTGATACGGGATGCCCGCCTCGGCGCAGAAGTCGATGTAGTGCTTGGCCGTGGCCGTGTTCAGCCCCGGTTTGAATTCCACCTTCTCCTCGTAGAACCCGTTCCACCACGGGAACGTGGTCTTCCCCGTCTTGATCCACGAAGTGTCCTTGATCGCGCGTGGCTCGCTCAGGTTGAGTATGATGTCCGACTCGACCAGACGCCCGATGCGGTCCCCCACCATGACCACTCGCCACGGCGAGGCGTGTGGCAGGTTGGACCGGACGGCCACGCCGGGTTCCTTGGGGAGCGGCGAGAGCCGGGCCGACAGCAGCCCGTCGCCGGAGGGGGCGAGGTACAGCCCGGCGTACTCGGTCACGTTCGCCTCGGTGATCGCGGCCCACGTTGCGCCGGGGCATTCGACCAACAGCGGCAACCCGAGCAGCCAGTCCTTCGGCAAGTCCTTGACGGGCTTCGTTTGGTAACGCTTCTCGTAGGAGGTGGTGTACCCGTTGAGCGGCAAGGCGAACGCCTTGGCGTCGGCGGGGAAGCGGAACTCCGTCCGCTCTCGCTTGATGGCGAGGGCGTCCCAGCCGTCCTGCTTCGGGAAGCGGTAGCGGAACGCCACCCCGTCGTCGTAGGCCCGCAACGCCACTTCCCACGTTCGCCGGGGTGCCGTTGCCTCTCGTAGACGCACGATGACTTCGGAGGCGTGTGCAGTCACGGCTCGCCGCTTTCCCGTGACCTGCGTATACTCGTCGCGCACCGTCTTCGCGTCCACGGCCACGATCTCACACGGCCCGCCGAGCGCGGTGCCACCGTCCAACTCGACACCGAGCCGGGAGTTGCCGATGACATCCTTGCCGTCGAACGTCACCCGGTAGTGGGGCAAGGAGTCCGTCTCGCCACCTTTTCGGAGCGACATCTCGATCCGCACACGGTCATCGGGGGAAACGGCTGCGACCGGAGGCGCGGCACGGCCCTCCCCCGCAACCAGAGCCGAGAGGGCCGCCACCAAGAATACAGTTCGTCGCATCGTTTTCCCCTTTGGTCAAGCTTTCGGTTCGGTCGTGTTGTCGTGGAAGCCGAAAATCAGGCCCAACACACCTACGGCCATGATGTCATCCCCGTCGAGTTCAAGCACCACTTGGGGCAACCCTTGCGTGGCGTGACCGCTGACGACCATGCCGTAGCGTGTCAGGTCGAATGTCGTCCAGTGGCCCGGACACGGCCCCGCGATGCCCGGATCGGCGAAGAACTTTTTCGCCGGGATGTCCCAACCCATGTGAGGGCACAGGCCGTTGAACGCCACCACGTCCTTGTCGGGTCCGATCCCGCCCCCGGCCTCACGGCCGAGCTTCTAACAGTACCGACGCGCCGTTGGCGTGATCCCACGGGTAGCGGAACTCGACCGGCACGCCCTTCTTGAGCTTGCTGAGGAATGCGACCTTCTTCCGTCGGTACTTGGCGAATTTGCCTTGTGCCACGCCGAAGCCGGGTACGGTCAGCGCGACGAGCGAAACACCAGCAGCGAACAGGAAATCGCGACGGTCAAAGCCCGGCCCCTGACACGGGCGTTCGCAGTCGGGGAACTCGGGGATCACGATCTTGATGGGATCACTCGACAGAGACTTGAGGAACGCGACCAGTTGCCGCTTCTCGTCGGCGTCGAGTTTCAACGCCTTCAACCCGGCCCTCTGATCCTTGCCGCCGCCCTGGTCGTAATAGTCGATGACATTGTCCAAAGTCTTGAACCGCCCGTCGTGCATGTACGGGGCGGAGCGACCGACCTCCCGCAGACTCGGCGTGCGGAACTTGCCCCGTTCAGCGTCCTTGAATTGGACGACGTAGCGCCCGGCGTCCTCGGTAAGGTTCCGGTAGTTCGGTGTCCCCAACCCCCGGAAGAACCGTCGGAAGGTAATGTGCCGCTCGGGGTCTTCCAACAGTTTCGGATCCGTCCGCAGGCCCAGATCGTGGAACTGGTGGTCCGTGAACAGTGGGGCCGGATGGCACGTCGCGCACCCGGCCTTTCCCTCGAAAAGTTTCTTCCCGGCCACAGCATCCGCCGACAACGCCTTCTCATCCCCCTTCGCGAAGCGGTCGAACGGGGCTGGGGGCGAGTTCAGCGAACCGACGTACGCGGCCAGCGTCTTCAATATCGTTCCGAAGTCGGGTTCGACGCCGTATGCGTCCTTGAAGAGTTCGACGTACTCGGGAACTTGTTTCATCCGCTCGATCAGGAGCCGCCCGTCCGCCGCCATGAAGAATGGCTCGGTCAGATGATCCCGAACCACGCTGGCGAGGTCGGACCCCGACATGCGGCCGTCCCAGTACACGCCCTTGACGTACGAGACGTTCAGTAGAGTCGGTGTGTTGCGGAACAAGGCGTTGCCGGGGTAGCCGATGCTGACGGGCAACCCGTCCGCGAACACCTTGTCGGGTTGGTGGCACGATGCACAACTGAGGGCGTTGCTTGCCGACAGGCGGCGGTCGAAAAACAGGTGCTTGCCCAAAGCGATCTGCGTGTCCGACGCGGCCTTGATTGGCGACGGCGCGAACGCCTTTATCACCGCCTCAGCGGGGCGAGTACGGACGAGTTTGGGCCTCGGCCCGTCCTGGCCTTTGGGAGCATCGACGCCGAGTGAGGCGAGGTAATCCACCAGGTTGTTCAGGTCGTCTTCGGAGGGGGTCATGCCGAACCGGTTCGGCATGACCCCCTTCTCGTACCCGCCCGGAGCGATGAAGGCGTCCGGGTCTAGGATCGACTCGCGGACGTACTCCTTCGCGGTCGTCTTGGGCTTGCGCGCACCTGCGACAGTGCCGAGCTTCGACAGGTCCGGGCCGACCTCGCCGTCGGCCCCCGGCACGCCGAGTATGACGTGACAGTTGCCGCAGCCGCCCCGGTTGATGACCGCAATGACCTCACGCGGTCCGGCGCTCCGCTGCTCCTTCTTTGGCTCGTTCTTCGCTTCGACCCTACTGTGGAGGGTCAAAACGACGAGAACCACCACGACGCCGACCAGTGGCCCGTAACGGTTTGCCATCGGTCGCACCCTCCTCCTTTGCCTTCTGAGAGCTGTCGATCCCAACGAGAGGGCCGGGTGATTGAACGCCGACAAGTGAGGCGCGACGAACCGGACAAACGTGGTTGCACAACCCTGGTGAAACTTGTGTTCCGGTACGCCACCTTTGATATCGCGGAGGGGCCGTCTCGCTCAGTTCATCTTGCTCCAGTCGCGGAGGTGGGGGTTGGATTTGGCCAACTCATCGAGTTGGGTTTTCAATTCCGCCTCGCTCTTGGCGTAATCGAAGCGACAGGTGTTGTTCGAGAGATCGGTGCGGATGTTCGAGAAGCCGTGGGCCTTGATCAGATCGCCTCGCACGGAGGCGGCGCATCCCCCTCAAGTCATGTTGGGTACGGAGATGTTGTTCCGACCTCCGGAGGCACTTTGGGCCGAGGGTTCGGGCGGGGCGGTGGCCTTGGGCGAATCGGACGTGCCGGCGCAGCCGGCGAGGACGATCAGGCCGAGCGAACAAAATCTCAGGTTCATGATTGCTCCCGCAATGGGTGATGATTCGGGGACGGACGCCGTCGACCCGAAAGGAAAAAACGCGATTATCATCGTAGCCCTCATCTTAGCAAGTCGCACGTCCGAATTCTGTGAGCCATCTCACACGGGTGTGCCAACCATTCTTGGAGTTTGTGGAAACGAAGCGGGAATTGAGGAACATGTCGGTCACGCTTGGCGTGACGCCCACGTCACGCCAAGCGTGACCTACGAAGAAATTCCAAGAATGGTTGCCACACCCTTTCCCGCCGGGTGCGCCGACGGAATCTGCACGCGGACGGAACTTGCCGGGTCGGCTGGGCGACCCCGCTTATTGAGACTGTCCTCCGCACGCGGATGGCGGAAACGCTGCAACCCTTGTCCCCCAAACTCGTTCCGTCGTCGTGGAAATGATTCCGGTTTTTTGCAATGGTTCCACGCAAGGGTGTGTGGAAGGCTTTGACACGATATCCCCCTGAAACGATTCATTCCGTTTCAGGCAGGGGGAAATCGTTTCAGGTGGTCGGCTTACTGGCAAGAAAAAATACCCAACTTCGCCATAAATCCCAAAACTGGACTTCCCCACGAAAAACGGGCGCGCAGTTAAGGATGTTCGGAACATTCGAACTCCGCCGGGGCGACGTACCCCCGCGATGAGTGTCGACGGATACG
>JAYTFV010000381.1:0-4345 GCA_043734065.1 Planctomycetota bacterium | reverse complement strand
CGTCGAGCGAGGGAACTCCGGGCGCTGACGCTTCCGGCTCGGGACGCTGCTGACTAACCTCTAACCACTCCCCCCGGAGAGCGGCACGGCGTCAGCCTGCCGAGGCGTGGTACACCGTGCCTAGCGCGAGACTCCGGGAGTCGTCCGTGTCGGTAGAGTTCTCGGCAGGCTGACGCGCTGCCGATCTCTTCATCAGGGCCCATCATGCCGGTCGATCCCGAGTTTCAAAAGAAGATCCTCGCCCAGATCGCCAAAGCGAAAGCCGCGGGCGGGACCGAACTCGATCTCACCAACATCCAGCACGCTGATGCGCAGGCCACCGCGTGGGTGCTGAAGCAGATTCGGTCGCAACTGCCGCAGCTGACCACGCTCTCTCTGGGGGACAACTGGATCGGGGCTGCCGGGGCGGAGGCCCTGGCGCGGGCGGTGCAGGCCGGGGGGCTGCCGCTGCTGACCACGCTCGATCTGGAGGCCAACGAGATCGGGGCTGCCGGGGCGGAGGCCATCGCGCGGGGCATTCAGGCGGGGCATTGGCCGAATCTGATGCAGCTGTGGCTGGAGGATAACGACCTAAACGTCGATGACGCGGTGCTCAAGTCGCGTGACCCCAGGCAGATCGTCGCGGCGATTCTGAATGGGATCATCCAACCCGAAGTCCGGATTATGTTTCTGGGCATGGGCGCGGTGGGGAAAACGTGGCTCTACCGGAGGACGTTTCGGAACGAAATCGTCGATCGTGAGGCCGAGCAGCGGAGAATGACCCCCGATATTGACCTGATTCACCCCGAAGCGTGCCTCTGGAAACCGGCGTCTATGATCCCCCGAGTCTGGGACTTTTCCGGACAACTCATCACCCACGGGGTGCATGAGACATTTCTGGCGAGTGATGGACGGACTGTGTGCGTGCTGGTGCTGTCGGAGAAGCGGTTGCCGGGAGAGAACCCGGACGCCGAGCAGGAGAGCGACGAAGGCAACGAACTCCCCTACTGGCTGAAGACCATCGAGCACTTCGCCGGTGCCGAGGTGCCGGTCGTGATCGCGATCTCGCAATGCGACCGACTCGGAGCAAGGAACCTCGATCAGCCGTTGACCGTGATTCAAGAGAACGGAGCGAGCGAGACACTCCTGATCCCGCAGGCAACACCAGCCCAGATCAAAGCGCTGTTTCAGATCGAGGCCACCGCGATAGTCGACCAGTTGTCCGCATGTGACGCGACGTTTTCGATCGAACCACTGCAACACGCGATCATAGCGGCGGCCTCGACGCTGACGGCCATCACGCGGAACAAGGTTCCTCCCAAGTTGCCGAAACTGCGAGATCAAGTGGAGTCCCAACTCACGGGGCGGACGATTGTAGCGGTCGACGAATACCGGAACTGGTGCCGTGAGAACGAGACGACTGAATTGCGGGAACAGGAAACCTACCTGACCATCTTTCGCGCCATGGGATCGTTGTTCTATTTCGGTCGCACTCCGGCGGAGAAGGAATGGATTCGTGAGGACCGCGATGGGTACTACCGCAGCTTGCCCGACGGTCAACGCCGGTCCGCGAAACAGGAACCGAGCTTTCTTCTTAATAAATACATCATCAACCCGCACTGGTTGAAGCTGGCGGTGTATCAAGTCATCCGACAATCCGAGAATCGCTGCTGGATGTCGCAGGACGAGATCGAACGACAGATCGCCGAGGCCAACGGAGCAATCAGTGGCTCGCATGTGGCTCGTCCACCCACCGGGGAAGAAACCGGCCTCGTGATCGATTTTCTCAAGCTGGTCGATCTGTGCTACCGGGACGAGGAGTGGCCAGAGTATCTGTTTCCTCGCGGACTGCCGAAGGGGACAGCTGCGGTGGCGACCGAGTGGCCCGGACTGAAGTGGAAGTGGCGGTATCTATCTGAGGCGATGTTCGACCGATTCGTCGTGGAGATGCATCGCCGCAACAAGGTGGTCAAAGCTGCGAAAGCGTGGCAGCACTGGCGGCTGGCTGTGTTGATTGAAGACGACCGGTGCCAGTGCCTGATCGAGGTCAACCCCGCCGCAGGGGAGCTCTCGCTGCGATTCTCTCCGGCGTCCTCTTCGGATTCGAAGTCATTCGTGACGCGCATGGTGCGGGACGAGTTCGTCCGATTGGTGGGTAAGGAACCATCGCGGGAGTTTCCTCTTGTGGGAACCATGCCACCCGCAATGATGCCAGTCGGTCTGCAAGCTGTCCAACAGACCGGTGGCGTCGGAGCGGAGTCGCTGTCAGCAGACCGGATCGATCAGGATCGGGCAGCTGCCAAACGTCAGGTCTGTGCGATCCTGGCAGGTGGCCAGTTCATCGGAACCGGGATCTTGGTGGGCGAGAAGCGGATCTTGACCAACCGGCACGTTCACGACCGGGCCTGTGCTGCGGATCCGTCACTGAAGCGATGGGAGGCGGTGTTTGACTACACGAAGGAAGAGCAATCGTTTGACAATTTGCCGCGAGTGCCGATTCATGTTCCCTCACCGCTGATCTCCAGTCCGCAGGATAAGCTCGACTATGCTTTCCTTGACTTGAAACAAGTTCCCGATGGCGACCGTGGAATCTTGACCGCCCACCAGGGGCACCGCATGCAGAAGGACTTGCCAGTGCATGTCCTGTCCTACCGGGGAAAAGAGGGGCCGCCAGTCGCCGGTGAGAACACACGACCCCTCCCACTGGAAGAACGCAGCGGGCGGTTCCTCAGCATTGACACTCTTCGCAGCCGGTTCGCGCACGACGCAGTGACAACGCTGGGTAGCTCGGGCTCACCGGTCGTCGATGAAAACTTCCAATGGGTCGGCCTGCACCACGAGGGCAAAGAAGGCCACGGCAACCACGCCATCCTCATGTCCGCGATCTGGGACGATCTTCCAAGTGACAAGCGGGCTGAGCTGCTGAAGTATGCGACTGATGAAACATAGCCTGCAGAACAGATGGGGAGATTGACTCCACTCCGCTTGATGGAAATCTCGATTGACACCTCTCAAGGTGCCGCGCTCGATCGCCTCACACACAGCTGTCACATCCTGGAAACCAAAGGCGAAAACGACCGCTTCCATCCACGCGTGGTACGAGTTCCTCGTCTGGATGCTGCCGAATATCCACAAGTTTTTCCGCGATCAGCGCTTCATGCTCGGCCACCGGATCGAGGACCTGATTCTGGAGATCATGCAACTGCTGATCCGGGCACGGTTCACGCAGGATCGGCAGGGGTTGCTGGCCGAGTCCTCCACCGAATCCGGACTTGCCGCTCGCCCCACTTTCGACTGCTCCCGATCAATCACCACCGCCGCACCTGCGCAAGACTTTGCCCCCGCCAACGGTTGAGACGCCGGCCGCACTCGTTCAATACAAGTCATCGTGATGGGGGCTGGTCAACCTCCTCCGCGACCTGGTCAAGACCGGTACCGGTCGGCAACGCAACTCCCGATTTAGAACACGCTGACTGGAGTGATTTGGAAGGGTTGGCAGGTGCGGCGTCAGGCTGCGGCGATCCAGCTTGGCATCGTCATCGCGATCGGCGACTGGTTCTACACCGTTCTATACCGAGGGCAAACAGTCTGGATCTCGGGGTGGCTTCCGGGCTGTCAGAAGGGATGCCGCTTGTGGCGGGATGGGGGAATGATGCTTAGTCGGCATGAAATGAGCGTGAGATCCAGTTGATGGGCGCACTGGGGGTGGGCTGCGAAGCCCGCGCCCGAGTGTGCTTTTTTAGCGGTTGGACCTCGCCTCGAACGTCAGCTGTACCATGACGCTTTCCGTCACCGCGCCCCACTCGTTGGCACTGCTGTTTACCGGGTGGATTGCCAGGAATCTGGCGGGGGTGTTTGGCAGGGGGGGGCTCTCGGTGTTTCTGCTCAGCCGTGGTCAAGAGTCACGTCTGGTTGGCGTTTCGCCGGTCTCCGCTGAAACGGACATTGTTCCCTCGTGAATTCAGTCTCCATTACAGTGCAGCTCGACGCGGACCAAAGCGTTTGGTTTATGGGTAAGTTCAAGCAGCCGACGATTTGTGATATCGTCAAACAGGAAGTGGTGCATGAAACCGCCTTGAACCTGTGCCCACTGAACATTCCGTCGCGAGTCGCCTGGCGGGTTCACGTTGGGCAACCACTCGCGTGTCAGCAGCCTCACTCGCTTCTCCCAGAGGATTTTCACAAGTGCCCACACCTCGACAGTCATCACGTCGTCAGTTCCTTCAAGGCATCGCAGCTGCGGGAACTGCAACTATTCTGCTTCCATCGTCTCAACGGGCTTTGGGCTTTGAAGTGTCGAGTGAACGTCCGGTCTTTGCGACGATCGGCTTGCGGAACCAGGGCTGGTCGATCACCAGCAAGTCGT
>JAYTFV010000380.1:0-5290 GCA_043734065.1 Planctomycetota bacterium | reverse complement strand
GGCCGCCCGCGTTCTGGCGAACGCAGCTACGAAATGCTGGTAGACTATTTCCCGCCTGTTGCTCTTACGCCGCTCGCGTATCACGCCAGGGGATCAGCTTCGGGATCGGGACTTGCGATCCGATGATGGTGCCGTGGGTGTGGCGGAGCGTGGCGAAGTTGTGGTGTAGGAATTTCAGTAAGGGCGAGCGGGGGGAGCGGCGGCGCTGGTAGCCCTGGCACAGCAGGGCCACGATCTCGTCGTAGGCCCGGTGGCTGGCGGAATGGGCGTAGCAGCGGCCCTCGAAGCGGCGGATGTCGCCGTCGAAGCGGGGGCTGATGTGGTATAGCTCGTGGACCAGGGTGTTGAGCTTCTCCTCGAATGGCAGGTCGAAGAATCTCGGCAGGTAGACCGAAAGGATATACCGCTGCTCGCGTGAGCCGGTGTAGAGCCGCTGGATCGTCCAGGTCTGGCCGTCGCGCACGGTGGTCAACTCGCCGCCCTCAAAACGGAGCGGCGTCAGCTTGGCGAGCATCCCGTGCGTCGAGCCGCGACGAGTCTGGCAGAACGAGAGGGCCACGCGGTCCATTTGCACGTGTCGCAGCTCGGGGATCTTGGCACATAAATCGGCACACACAGATGTGAGGGCTGAGGTGATATCGAACCCTTGGAGGGTGGCGAATCCATTCGCGAGGTGGGCCACGGTGAGTCCGAGAACATCCTTGTTCCCGGTTCCTTGGAGTTGAGGTAGCTGCGTTCGCTAGAACGCGGGTGATTGGAGAAAGACTTCCGAAGTCTTCCCCGCGTTCAAACGCTGGTTCCGGCAGCCCACGTTCTGGCGAACGCGGCTACGGCAACGGAAAAGGGCAGGCGAAGATCGCCTGCCCCTTCTGATTCATGATGGATGGCTCACGCGACTACTTCGAGGCAGCGGACTGCTCGACGACCGGGGTCGTGCGCTGCTTCTTGCGGTCGCGTTCGTTGCCGACGAACTCGATGATCGCCAGGGGGCTGGCGTCATTCTGGCGAACGCGGGGGAGACGCACAATACGAGTATAGCCCCCTTCGCGGTCCCTCAGCGCCGGGCCGATCTTCTCGAACAGAGTCGTGACCGCTTCCTTGTCTCGCAGCAGAGCGAAGGCCCGCCGACGCAGAGCCACAGCGGGGGCGATGGCCTGGTTCCACTTGCGCCAGTTTTCGGACTTCCGCCATGCCGACCACTCGGCGGTGTTGCGGGCGGCCGAGGTGGCGAACTCGGCGGCCTTGGCCTGGTACGGCAACGCGCGACGCGCCATCGTCACCAGCTTCTCGACGTAGGGGCGGAGTTCCTTGGCCTTCGGGACTGTGGTTTCGATACGACCGGGGACGATCCAGCGCTTCTCGGGATCGAGATCCCGAGTGACAGTCTTGATCAGACTCGCCGCCATGTTGGAAAACATGGCATGGCGGTGAGACGATGTCCGCCCCAGTGTTCTGCCTCGAAGACGATGTCGCATGTCCGCACCTGTTCTCAAACAATCCGAAAATGTTCACCACCGCCCTGGACTGGGACAAACCGGTCCAGGGACACCCGTTTCGTTACTTCCGCAGCGCGGACTGGTTCGGGATTTTCATTCCGAGCCGCAATCCGAGCAGTGTCAGACGTTCCTTGACTTCCGTCAGGGTCGTCTCACCGAAGTTGCGGACCTGCAACAGTTGATCTTCCGACCGCGCGACAAGATCGCGAACCGAGGTGATTCCCTCGGATTCGAGACAGTTCGTGGCCCGCACCGACAGATTGAGTTCGGCCAGCGACTGCCCCAGACGGTCTTCCAACTCCAAATCGATGGGAGCATATCCGGTCTGATCCAGCATCCCCTTGAGACCCGCTTCCGGTGGCAATTCCGGACCCGGCTCGCGGTAGTTGATGAACGGGTTCAGGTGCTTGCGGAGGATCTTGGCCGCTTCGACCAGAGCCATGTCCGGCTTGACCGTGCCGTTGGTCCAGATCTCCAATGTCAGCTTGTCGTAGTTTGTCCGCTGCCCCACGCGGGTGTCCTCGACCTTGTACCGCACGCGGGTGACCGGCGAGAACGCCGCATCGAGCGGGATCACTCCCAACTCGGGCAGCTTCTCATGGATTTCCGCAGCTGTGGTGTAGCCGCGACCGTTTTCAACGGTCAGCTCGATGTTGAGCGGGACCGAATCGGTGACGGTGGCGATGACCATGTCGCGGTTGATGACTTCGACCTGGTCGTCGCAGATGATGTCACCAGCGGTCACGACGCCGGGCTCGTGGCGTTCAATCCGCAGGGTCTTGGTGGTCGTGGAGTGGTTCTTGACGACCAGCGACTTGAGGTTCAGGCAGATGTCGGTGACATCTTCCACGACGCCGGGGATCGTCGTGAATTCGTGCTGGACGCCGTGGATTTTGGCACGGGTGACCGCGCTGCCTTCCAGGCTCGACAACAGGATACGACGCAGGCTGTTGGCCAACGTGTGGCCAAACCCTCTCTCGAACGGTTCGACCACGAACTTGCCATACATGGCCGTCATGGTTTCGCGTTCAGGCACCACTCGACTGGGCAGTTCCAGATTTCGCCAACGAATCCGCATGTTGCTTCTCCCCCAAAACGTTGTTTAGCTGCCTTCGAGTGATACAGGCTCGGGGCCTGATCCTCCCACAGCGAAATTCCGTGTCCGATAATTCTGCACAACGTTCCTGATCAGCACTCAGACGCGGCGGCGCTTGCGCGGGCGGCAGCCGTTGTGTGGCAGCGGTGTGATGTCTTCGATGCTGCGGATCGAGATGCCGGAAATCTGGAGGCCGGTGATGGCGCTCTCGCGACCGGAGCCGGGTCCGTTGACGCGGATTTCCATCTCCTTGACGCCGAACTTGCGGGCCTTGTCCGCACAGGTCTCCGACGCCCGCTGAGCGGCGAACGGCGTACTCTTGCGCGAGCCCTTGTACCCCACCGTACCCGCGCTGCCCCAGCACAGGACATCGCCGTTGATGTCGGTGATCGTCACAAGCGTGTTGTTGAAGCTCGCCCGGATATGGGCGATGGCCTTCGTCACGTTCTTGCGAACTTTCTTCTTCTTGCCCTGCTTTGCTGCGGTATTCACTGTCTGCATCCCGTACGAAATCGATCTGAACTCAGGCTCTCAACCCGGCACCGACACTGTCCACTGACACGATCCACGCTGCGACACGCTTCTGATGACGCAGCGGCCCCCAGCGGCTACTTGCGATCCTTGACGCCCTTTTTCCCGGCGACGGTCTTCTTGACCCCCTTGCGGGTGCGAGCGTTGGTCTTCGTCCGCTGACCGCGACAAGGGAGGCTGCGACGATGCCGCGTCCCCCGGTAGCAGGAAATCGCCTTCAGACGACCGATGTGTTCCATGACCTGCCGGCGCAGCTGACCTTCGACAGTGTAGTCGGCATCCAGAGCCACGTTCAGCCGCTGAATGTCATCTTCCGACAGCTCGCGAGACCGCCGCTGCGGATCGATATTCAGCTTGTGACAGACCTCCATCGCGAGCGCAAACCCCAGCCCGTGCAGGTATTGCAGCGCAATGTATGTCGGCTTGTCGTTCGGGATATCCACCCCGAGTACACGTGGCATGACTCATCTCCAGAAGCTGCCAGCACCGGGTGCCGCAGCAAAAATGCGAACTGACAACCGGGGAATTTAACCCTGGCGTTGCTTGTGACGGGGATTGGAAGAGCAAATCACGTAGGCACGCCCCTTGCGCCGCACGATCTTGCAACCTTCGCAAATCCGCTTAATGCTTGCCCGAACCTTCACGTCCCACACACCTTTCGATCAATGACCGCCTCGTCGAAACACGAAACGGCGTTCCTCGCAAAAAGCGAGCGAAGCAGTGTAATCGCCCCCGGCACTGCGAAGCAAGCCACCGGGAAAAATTTCAAAGCTCCGCGAATCCCAGCATCCCGGCTGCACCACCCACTCCCGCCGTGATCAGTCGCGGGCCGTCCGCAGTCACCGCAATGGTGTGCTCAAAGTGAACACTCGGCCGCCCATCTTCCGTGACAGCTGTCCAGTGATCGCTCAGAATCTTGACCCCCGCAGCACCCGCATTCAGCATCGGCTCAATGGCCAGCACCAGCCCCGGACGGATTTCGAATTCGTCCTTGCCATCCTTGTCGTAGAAGTTCGGCACCTGCGGAGGCTCGTGCATCTCCCGACCGATGGCGTGGCCGACGAACTGCTCGACCAGCGAGTAGCCCGCCTTGTGGGCCACCAACTCCATTCGGCGAGCCACCTGCGACCAGAGTTTGCATTCCGCCAGTCCGGCGATCGCCACCCGCAGCAGCTCCTGGCCCACCTGCATCAGCCGCTGCTGGCCGGGATCGACCTCACCCACCGCATACGTCCACGCCGAGTCAGCACACCACCCCGCGAGTCGACAGCCGGTGTCAACACTGAGGATGTCCCCGGCCTTCAGCACGGTGTCCCCGGGGATGCCGTGAACGATCTGCTCGTTGAGGCTGGTACACGTCACCGCCGGGAACGGCACCTTGCCCGGGAATCCCAGAAACAGAGGCTCCGCCCCATACTTCTGAAACACCGCGGCCACCGCTGAATCGATCTCGCGAGTCGTCACACCGGGCTGGATGAGTTCGGCTGCGGCGTGGTGTGCCTCAGCCACGATGACCCCCGCCGCCCGCATCAAGCGCATTTCGCGGCGGCTCTTGAGGGAGATCACCGGGTTGAACCTTTCTCGGGGCGTTTCTCGGCGTAACTGCGTTCGCCAGAACGCGGGCTGAGGCGATGGGTCATGTCCAGGCGAGATGAAGACTACCCGCGTTCTGGCGAACGTGGCGACTGCACTATGCCGGGTCAGGACTCGTTGCCTCGTCCCGCCAAATCGCCGACGACCGAGCTGACTCCCTCGTGGTCGAAGATCACCGGCACACCGCCGGGCGAGGCGAACAACTCCACCCCGCCTCCCACTGCCAATGCATCAGGGTGGTCGATCGCCAGTCGGTCACCATTGACCATCGCCACTGTAAACGGTCGAAACGGCGTTCGGTGTTTGAACGCCCGAATTGTGTCGTCAAATGCGTGTTGTTCCATCGCTGCACCGTGTTCGTGAATGAGTCTCGATACAGCCATCGTACCGCTGGTGCGACGGTATAGGCAATTCAGGTGATTGACTGACTTCCGAAGACATCGCGAGAACGTGATGGCGAACGTAGCTACCTTCGCCAGAAGGTGGGCTGAGGCGATGGGTCATGTCCAGGCGAGCCGGGTGGCGTCAGCCCCCGGACTCTGGCGTCAGCCCGAGAAGTCCAGGGGCTGACGCC
>JAYTFV010000379.1:0-3366 GCA_043734065.1 Planctomycetota bacterium | reverse complement strand
CAGGCGATCCGCGCCATTCGGCTGACCGAGACCACGGTCGACCATCAACTGCGGTTGAAGGAACTCGCCAGCTCGCTCGTGCGTGGCGACTCCAGTGCGCAGTCCGCTCTGGAACTGGAAGCCATCGGCCCGGAGGCCATCCCAATCTTGAAGGACGGCCTGCAAGCAGACGAGGTCGAATGCCGCTTCCGGGCGGCTGAGGCCCTGGCGTACCTCAACGATGCCTCGGGCGTGGCGGTGCTCAAAGAGGTGGCCGACAAGGAACCGGCGTTCCGCGTGTTTGCTCTGGCCGCGTTGTCGACGCTGACCGATGGCGATGCGATCATCGCCATGCGGGAACTGCTGCAGCATGAGAGCATCGAGACGCGGTACGGAGCGTATCGGGCGCTGTCGATCGCCTCGCCGAATGATCCGTCGATCATCACTCACAAGTACGACTCCGGGTTCTCGGTCCACCTGATCGAGACCGAACAGTCACCGGCCATTCACGTCACCCGCCGTCGTAAGCCCGAGGTCGTGCTCTATGGCGTCGACCAGTACTTCTCCTCACCGCTCGTGATGCGAGCCGGACACGATGTCATCATTCAGTGCCCCGAGAATGGGACCAAGGTCAAGCTCACGCTGATCCTCCCTGGACGACCGACTCGAGAACTCTACTCCAGTCTCCGTGTGGCCGATGTCATCGCCGCTGCCGCGGAACTCGGCGTCGAGTATCCCTCGATCGTCGAGATGCTGGAACAGGCTCAGCAGCAGCGGAACCTGGACGGCATGCTGGCCTTCGATCAACTCCCCCAACCGGGTCGCACGTTCCAGCGTCCCGACATGGCGGAAGGCCCCGCGACCGAAATGATCGGCAGCTCCGCCTTGATGCCCAACCTGTTTGACATCGACCCCAGCGGACTCGCCGTCGAGACCGAGTTGGAGAAGGTTCCCGACGCGAAGTCCGCCTCCCCCGACATCGACTCCGCCGATGGGATGAGCGGCGTCAGCTTCGGGGTGAAGTAGCACAGACTCGTGGGGTCGGCTTCCAGCCTGTCGTCCTGCGGGAAGCACGACAGGCTGGAAGTCTATCCCACGTTCCTCAGTCACTCGGACGGACCCCGTTGTTCTCATGCTCAAGTCCCTCGAACTCTTTGGATTCAAGAGCTTCGCGGACCGAACCGTATTCGAGTTCGCGCCGGGGATGACGTGCGTCGTGGGGCCCAACGGCAGCGGAAAAAGTAACGTCGTCGACTCCATCAAATGGATCCTCGGCGACCAGAGCGCCAAGAGTCTGCGCGGCACCGAGATGACCGATGTCATCTTCAACGGGTCCAATGGCCGCAAGCCCAGCGGCTTCTCGGAGGCCATGCTGACGTTCGATAACACGCAGCGTCTGTTCCCGATGGACGCTGCCGAAGTCCAGGTCGGGCGGAGACTCTACCGCAGCGGGGACTCGGAGTATCTGCTCAACCGCTCGGTCGTTCGGCTCAAAGATATCCGCGATCTGTTCCTCGGCACCGGAGCGGGCACGGCAGCGTACAGCATCATCGAACAGGGGCGGGTCGATCAGATCCTGCAGTCCAACCCCGCCGCTCGCCGCCTCGTCTTCGAAGAGGCTGCGGGCATCTCGCGCTTCAAATCGAAACGCATCGAGGCCCAGCGCAAGATCGAACGCATCGACCAGAACCTGCAGCGCCTCACCGACATCGTCGACGAGGTCGAAGCCCAACTGAACTCGACTCGCAACCAGGCGAGCAAGGCCGCCAAGTACCGCGAGATCTCGACCGAACTCCAGACCCTCTGGACCGGCTTGGCCGCTGACGACGCACGGCTGTGGGCCGCACAACTCGCCGAGATGCGAGTTGCGGAAGAGCAGGCCCGCACCACCGCCGAGAGCCTCGCCTCATGCGTGCAAGTACTCGAGGAGCAAGTGCAGCGGGCCGACAGCGAGCTGCACGAAATCGAGACGCGGGTCCGCGACCTCGAACGCAAGTCGTCCTCGAATCGCGAGAGCATCGCCGCCCAGGACGCCACGATCCGGCACCAGACGTTCCGCCTGCGGGAGCTGCATGCCGACCTCGATCGGTTACGGAAGCAGCGGCTCGAACTGACGGCCCGCGCGGGGGCTGTGGCGCGGGAACTGGATGAGGCCGCCGTGCGTCTCAAGCAGTTCGAGGAGAGCTTCGTCGAGCAGCAGCTCGCGATTCAGGGGCGCGACTGTGAACTGTCGTTTCTGCGTGGGCAGCTCGACGATGCACGGGCTCGCATGCGGGCTCGACGAGTCGAGCGGGACCAGTTGAGCCTGCGGTCGCAGTCGGCCCTCACGCAGATCGCGATGTTGGAACTCCAACAGCAGACGGCGCTCGAGGCCCTCGCCAAGACACGCGGACGCATCGACCAGTTACTGGCGGAACTCTCGGCCGCCCAGTCCGAACTCGACCAACGCCGCCAAGCCCACGCCACAGCCGACACCACCAGCCAGCGGACTCGCGAGGCGTTGGACCTGCTGCGGTCCGAGCGGTCGACGCTGCTCGGCGAGCACTCGCAGACTGAACGGCGACTGGGGGAGTTGCGAGAGCGCCGCAGTGCCGCGCTGGCCCGGCTCAACGTGTTGCAAGACCTCGAACGCAAGCAGGAGGGGATTGGCCTGGGAGTTCGCGAGATCCTCAGGCGCGCCGAGACGCTCAGCGAGCCGCCGTGGTCGAACATTCTGGGCACGGTCGGCGACCTGCTCGACACGGCACTGGAGACCGCTCCGCTGGTCGAGTTGGCTCTCGGCGATCGCACGCAGATTCTGGTGGTCGACGACCTGCGTCCGTTGCTCGACTACTTGAATCAAGGAGACGGACGGCTGCTCGACCGGGTGGGGTTCATTGAACTCCGTACCGCGCTGGCACCGCGACGAGGCCGAGTTTCCAGCCAGCCGCACTGGCTGGAGTTGTTCGATCTCGACTGCCGCGAGTGGCCCGATCTGAGCCGTGAACCGGGGGTCAGTCAGCGGGCCGATCAACTCGTCACCGAGACTGGTCGCGTCCCCGGTCTGGCCGCGCGGCTGCTGTCCGATACGTGGATCGTCAACACCCTTGATCGAGCACTCCAACTGGCGGCGACGACCGGGCAAGGGTGCCGCTTTGTCACGATGCAGGGGGAGCTGATCACCGGCGATGGCGTGCTGTTCGTCGGGGCGGCCCCACAGGATGCAGCCGTCCTGTCGCGGAAGAGCGAGCTGCGGAAGCTGCGGAGTGAAGTGATCCGGCTCGATCGCGCGATCGACGCCGATGTCGCGCGGTTGGCCACGTTGTCTCAGGCCCTGGAGTCCCGCACCGGTCGGCAGGACGCGATCGAGATCGAGGCCCAGCAGCGTTCGTCACAGGTCGCCGAGGC
>JAYTFV010000378.1:0-1681 GCA_043734065.1 Planctomycetota bacterium | reverse complement strand
GGCGACACTCGCCGCCGACGTGACCTTCCGTCTCGGCGAAGACGCCCGTCAATGCCAGATGTCCGACGAGTCCGGCCAGCCCGTCCCCGACACGCGGATCGTGTTTGGCCTCGGCGAACTCCTCCTCGACGAACATCCGCATGTCGATGTGGTTCTGAGCAACTCATTCTTTAACCGCTGCGGCTGGACTGTCGAACGCTGCGGCCCGGGGTATCTGGTGTTCCATCGTGGCGGCAGCACGGAAGAGCAGTTGGTCCGCACGATGCATGCGATGAACTCTTCGCTGGGCCTCGACGGTGAGGGGAGGTATTGGATTCGCCGTGAAGGGCACATCCGCTGCGACGGGTTGCTGACGATCGCCATGATCTTGCGGTCGCTGAGTCGGAGTGATGGTCGGGCTTCGGATTGGTGCCAGCGGTAACGACTGGTCCGCCAATTTCAACGTGCGAGGTAGCTGCCCCTCGCCAGAGGGCGGCATGCGCGCCCGGTCGCCCATGTTCTGGCGGAATGTGGCGACTGCCTTATCGGCACTCAGAAGCGGGGTTGGAGTCCAGGCTTTAGCCTGTTCCGGAGCAGCCTAAAGGCTGGACTCCAACCTCCCACTTAAGCGTTGACACAGGCACCAGGCAACGGTGTCTGGCTTCCCCACGGGGCGTTTTTCGGTGGGCGTACGTCGCTCGGGGACGGACTGAAGTCCATTCTGCGGCTCAAACGTCCTTCCGACTGTAGAACATCCGTAGACGCTGGCTGGCCCGCTCAACCATTTCGTCGATCGAGAGCGAACCCGGTCGTTCCCAGTGCAGCAGTTCCGCCAGCGCCCTGAGCGTCTCGCGCGACAACTTCGGCTCCAACGCCAACAGCAGCCGTCGCTCCACGAGATCCTCCAGAGTCGTGACCCACTCCTCTTCGATCAACTCGCGAACGAAGTCGCGGGGCAGGGCGGTGCCGTCAATGAGCTGTCCTGCAACGCATCGCATTAAGACCTCACGAATCCGCGTTCCCACCAATCGCCATACCGCTCGGCAGGTCTCGGGCGAATGTCCCGTGGCTGTGGCGAGGGCGTCGATCGCCTGCTCCCCGGCCGATTGATTGACCGGATACCTCTCCGCTCCCGGCACGATGCGATCGCGAGTCGACAATGTCCGCGCGAACCCCAACTGCTGCAACACTTGATCCCCCACCAACTCCCCAAACGCCCGGCAGGTCGTCAGCTTCCCCCCAATCAGTGTCAGGACCGACAGCCCATCGATCTCTCGCCGATCGATCTGATGGTCCCGACTAATCGCAGCTGTCTTCGAAGCATCGGAGTATGGCAGCGGACGAATCCCGGCACAGGTGGCGTGGATGTCGGACTCGGTGAGGTGGATCTGTGGGAAGAGTTCGTTGGTCAGTTTCAGCAGGTAGGTTGTTTCTGTATCGGTGGAATGAGCCAACTCAGGCCGCTGGTCGAACCGCTCATCGGTGGTGCCGATCATGACGCCGCTGTCGAGTGGGATCAGAAACACCAGCCGCCCGTCGCTGGCCTCGGCATACACCGCGTCGCCGCCCAGTGCTTCGATGAGACCGGCATGATGGGTGAACAGATGCGACCCCTTCGTGCCACCGAGGAGTTGAGGGGCCGGAATGGGGAGGTCCTTCAGCGTCCAGTCGCCCCAGGCTCCGGTGGCGTTGATGATCAGCG
>JAYTFV010000377.1:0-11570 GCA_043734065.1 Planctomycetota bacterium | reverse complement strand
CAGTTCGGGGTGGCGTTTCCCTGGTGGATGATGGTGCTACTGGGACTGGATCCCAGCCTGATCGTGTTTGGCGGAGAGGTCCGTGGATATGGACTGGGGGTCGTGTCCCTGCTGATTCTGATCGGCGTGGCGTGGCGGACCCTGCAACGACCGTCCGGCTGGCATTGGGTCGGATTGATCGTGTCCGGGGTGTTCGCCGTCCAGTCGTCGTATCCGAATTGTTTCTTGTTGCTGGCGACATTTGTGGCCTGTGGACTGGTGGCGATGCGTCGAGGTGAATGGCGGATCTGGCTGGGCTTCGCGACGATCGGGATGCTGACTGCCGCCAGCATGCTGCCCTATGCCTGGTCTGTGTTTCCCAGAATTTACCCGGTGATGGATGGCCTTTACGATCCGGTTTCGTGGACAGAGCCCATCAATATGTTCCTGAAAACCTACAAGTGGGGCGGCGCACTGCGAGGCGTCCTGGGTGTCGTGATCGGTCTGATCTCTGTTGCGGGACTGGTGCGTCAACTGACTCTGTGGGCGCGCCGGGATGCGGGACAACTCGAAGCGGAGCGGGAACTGGCACTGTTCCTGCCTGCATTCTTCTGGATTGGAGCAGTTGGGTTCTGGGGTTACATGTATTTTCTGGGGATGGGGACCACGAAATGGCATCACTTGCCGTGGTTGACACTGTTGGCAGTCACCATGCAACTCGGCTTGAAGTTGTGGCCACGAGACTGGAACCTGGTTCGCATCGAGCTGGGCTTCGGAGAGGGGACGCCCCAGAGCCAGCAAGTATGGCAGCCTCGGAATGGTCTCCTGAACGCCGGGCTGGCCGCGCTGGCGGGTGTGCTGCTGGCGTGCCTGGTGGCACCCACGGTGCGATACCGACTGACCTCGGTCGACTTGATTGCCCGTGAACTGAGTGCCAGCGTCGGCCCGAACGACCTAATCGTGGCGTCCCCCTGGTACCTCGGATGTACCTTCGGTCGTTATTACCGGGGAACGGTCCCGTGGATCAATCTGCCCGATGTTGACGCTCGTAACCATCAAGTGGCGTATAAAGGACTCAGGACCAGGATGCGATTACCCCTACCGCTGGCCATCCGCGACGAACTCATGAAAATTGAGACGGTGTTGCGATCCGGTGGGAAAGTCTGGTGGATTGGGCCCCTCCCGCAGTTACGGCCGGGTGAGTCACCGTTGCTGCTCACGAGTGCTCCCCATCCTCAGTATCGCTGGAGCGAAATCGCTTATGAGAAGTCCTGGCAACAAGTGACCATCGCCCGCATGCAATCCCTGGGGGTCACGGTGGACGAGCGAACCCCGCAGCGGCCCTACAAAATCCATGGCGATGAGGATCCCCCGGTGTTTGTCATCGAAGCCGTGTCCCCTCGGCCCTCGGCGACGCGCTGAACGGAGGGAATTCCGAACAGAAAGCAGGTCACGGGGATGGCCTCGCGAGGGCTGTCCGTTCAGGGGTACACTGCCAGACGATCCCGATCTGCTTCTCATCCCCCCCGCGAGAAACTCGTGCCTGGTCATTCCGCTCTCTCCCCGCGCTGGTGGTGGCTCAGCTTGCTGGGACTGGCTTTGGTGTTGCGGTGGGGAGTGATGGTGGCCAGACCGGGGTCGTTGACGACGGACCGGGATTTGTACCTGGGGATCGCCCATGAATTGCGAGAGGGGCACGGGTACTCCACGCCGGGGACCGAGGTGCCCACCCCCACGGCGTTTCGTCCGCCGCTGTATCCGCTGCTGCTGGTCGTGACGGGAGGCTATTCGACCGGGATTGCCGTACTGCATCTGCTGCTGGCGGGCGTGATGGTGTTGGCTACGGGGCTGGCCGCACAGAGGCTGGCGGGGGGGACAAGACTGCTCCCGGGATTGCTGGCCGGAGGGCTCGTGGCCGTGGATCCGCTGCTGCTACTCTACAGTGGCCTGCCGATGACCGAGACGCTGTGCAGTGGCCTGACGGCGGTGCTACTCTGGAGATTGGCCGCTGACGACCAGTCCCAGAGAGGAGCGCTGATCGAGGGGCTGCTCTGGGGGTTGTGTCTGCTGTCGAGGCCGACGTATGCGGTGGCTTTCGGACTGTGTTTCATCGGGAGGGTGTGGCTGCGACCATCGGATGTCGAGCCTCGCGTTGAATTGGCGAATACTTCGCCACCGTCGATGGTCCCTCGCTTACGCTTTGGGTTACTGGGGGTGGTCACGGCGCTGGTCGTGGTCTCGCCCTGGGCGATTCGCAACGGGCTCGTCTTCGGGAAGCCGATCGTGACCACGACGCACGGCGGCTATACTCTCTGGTTGGCCAACAATCCGGTGTACTATGCGGAAGTGATCGAAGGCACAGTCGACGCCTGGAACGGGGAGAGCCTCCATCGCTGGCAACAAGAGACAAACGCCGAGATGGACCGCCTGCACATTCAGGGAGAAGTCGCACAAGATCGCTGGCAGAGCGAGCAAGCTCGGCAGTTCATCGCCGACAATCCGTGGCGATTTGTGCGGGCGTGCCTGCACCGAGCTGTCACTTTCTGGTCGATCTTTCCCGGTCGTTCTGCCGAGACGGGAGTGCCGCAGCCGATGCTGTGGCTGATCGCCGCCGGTTATGCCGCCGTGTGGGTGGGGGGAGTTTTGGCCCTGGGACGGTTGTGGAGGGAGGGATTCTTCGCCAAACTTTGGCCCGCACTCTCCCTGATTCTCGGGTTCTTTCTCGTGCATCTGGTCTACTGGACCGATGCGCGGATGCGGGCTCCGATCATGCCCGCCGTGGCCGTGTTGCTGGCCGTGGGGTTATTGCGGCCAGCCATCAACTCACGACGCTCCGCGTCGTGAGTGACGACGCGGAGCGTCGTCCCACAATCCCCCCTTCGGAAGGACTCCCATGTCAAACAGCAAATCCCGACGCGGCATTATCCTGGCGGGTGGCAGCGGCACCCGGCTCTACCCGGCCACGATTGTCGTCAGCAAGCAGCTCATGCCGATCTATGACAAGCCGATGATCTACTACCCGCTGGCCACGCTGATGCTGGCCGGGATGCGGGAGATTCTGATCATCAGCACCCCGCACGACTTGCCGTTGTTTGAGCGGTTGTTCGGGGATGGAACGAAGTGGGGGATGGAGTTTCACTACGCCGCCCAGCCCAAACCGGAAGGTCTGGCCCAAGCCTTCCACATCGGGGCCGAGTTCGTCAAGGACCGCCCGTCGTCGCTGATCCTGGGTGACAATATCTTCTACGGGCATCAGTTGTCGCAGAGCCTGCAAGAGGTCAGCGCCCGCCAGAGCGGGGCGACCGTGTATGCCTATCACGTTCGCGACCCCGAGCGGTACGGTGTCGTCGAGATGGACGCCAGCGGCAAGGCGATCAGTATCGAGGAGAAGCCCAAGGTGCCCAAGTCGCACCTGGCTGTCACCGGGCTGTATTTCTATGACGAGCAAGTGGTCGACTTCGCCTACAAGATCAAGCCGTCACCGCGCGGGGAACTGGAGATCACGGATGTGAACCGGTTGTACCTCGAACAGGGGACGCTGCATGTGGAAACGCTGGGTCGCGGGTCGGCGTGGCTCGACACCGGCACGCACGAATCGCTGGTCGACGCGACCCACTTCGTGTCGGTGCTGGAGCAGCGGCAGGGGCTGAAGATTGCCTGTCCGGAGGAGATTGCCTGGCGGATGGGCTACATCAACGACAGCCAACTGGCGAACCTGGCGCAGGTCATGAAGAACAGCACGTATGGGCAGTACCTGCTGGGATTGCTGAGTTGAAGGGCCATCAGCGATCAGCGGTCAGCGGTCAGCCAGAAAGTCTTCTCTCTGGCTGATCGCTGATCGCTGACGAACCGGAGTGCCAGACGCACTTTGCACTCCCGATCGAGGAATGCTCCCATCTTCCGCCCCGAAGGGGCACCGACAAACCAGCCCAGGGCAACGTCCTGGGAATCGATCCCGCTGGTTCGGCAAGCCCTGAAAGGGCGGCACACAGCGATGCACCGCTCTGTTTCGCCCTTTCAGGGCTGAGACCGTCGGGGACGATTGAACCTGGGGCGGCGCTCCCGTGGGTCGCTCTGCCCCAGGCTGGTTTGTGGCTGCCCCTTCGGGGCGGAAAGCCGTGCGAGCCGACTGACGATGCTTGGAACGGAATCGCAAAGTGCGTCTCGCACTCCCCGCACCGGGTACTCCCCATTGGGCCTTGAATCCGCAGAAATACAGGAATCCCCTCAGTTCTGACCACATGATCGCACGATAATAAGGATGCGAATCAAACCGCGGGTTCCCCCTGCGCTCAGTTCGCCGGGTGAGAACGTCCGTCTCTCACTCGACAGTGCGGGCTCACAGAAGGCGGCAGGTCTTCATGCTGACATCGCTCTATCAGCAGCATGGCCGGTGGCTCCTGGTTCTGGCGGTCTTGGCGTTTCCCCTCCTGACCTGGCAGGGGGAATCGATGCCGTCCAACAACGACATCGAGACTTGGCTCCCCATCGAGTCGGAAGTCCGGTCGACCTATGAAATGTTCAAGCAGGAGTTCGGTGGCGAAGAGGTGATTCTCGTCGGCCTGCCCAATCTCCAGCCCGACGACCCGTTGGTCGAGTCGGTGGCCGAACGCTTGAGCCAGTTGCCGGGCATTCGCCATTGCTGGTCGCCCAACCGCATGGGGCAGGCCATGCGCGAACTGAGCGTCTCCGAAGAGAAGATCGAGGAGCGTCTGACGGGACTGGCGCTGGCCAAAGACAAGCGCATGCTGGGGCTGGTGGCGCTGCTGTCGCCCAGCGGGTTGGTCGATCGATCCGCGACGGTCCGCGATGTCGAACAGGTGCTGGACTACTGCCAGCTCCGGGGGGATGACGTGCTGCTGACGGGGGGACCGGTGATTGTGGCCGAACTCAACCGTCTGGGGGGGAAGAATCACAACAAGCTGTTTTTCATCTTTACGTTGCTCCTGACGACGGCCCTGATGTACCACTGCATTGGGGAATGGAGACTGACAGCCGGGGTGATGCTGATCACCATCTTCGCCATTGAGGCGACGAACGCGGTGGTGTACTGGTGCGGTGGCCAGATGAATTTTCTGATGGGGGCACTCTCCGTCATGACGATGGTGTTCACGCTCTCGATCGCCGTTCACGTCATCAACTACTACAAGAATTCGTTGAGTCAGCCCGACCCGCTGGTCAACTCCTTGAAGAATGCCTGGAAGCCGATTGCGCTCTCGGCGCTGTCGACGTTCATCGGTCTGGCCTCTCTGATGACGAGTACCATCGGACCCGTCTGGTGGTTTGGATTTGCGGGGGCGATCGGGGCATTGGTCTCTCTGGTCTGTGCGTTGGGGCTCACGCCCGCGCTGTTGCTGCTGTGGCCCGATGCGGCACGCAAGTCTGAGAGCCAGTCCAGCATGACACAGCTGCGCATGGCGCATGCCGTGGTGAATCATCCCTGGAAGACGACGGCTCTGGTGGGGGTCATTGTGGCCGTGTCTGGTGTTGGATTGATCTACCTCCAGTGCCGCATCGATCCCTTGGACTTCCTCCCCCAGGGGAGCCCGGTGGTGCGGGATCTGAATGAGCTGGAGAAACGCCTCACGAGCATCGATTCCATTGAGGCCATCGTCGATTTCCAGACCTCCGCTGCGCCCTTCATGGAGAAGCTCGATCGAGTCCGTGAGATTGAAGCCCGCCTGGCCTCGCATGCCAACGTCACGCATACGATGTCGGTCGCCAGCTTCTTCCCGGAGGAGATCCCGCAAGACCTGATGGGATCGAGCCAATTTTTCTCCAAGGCACTGGAGAGCAAGCACCGCTCCGACTTCCTCTCGGCGGGCGAGCGTTACTGGCGCGTCTCCTGTCGCATTGGACGCGAAGACCCCTACCACAAGGGGCAGACGCTCGCCGCCCTCAAACTGCTGATCGCCGACATGCCGCAGGTCACTCTGACGGGGATTGCGCCGCTGATTGAACAGGCTCAGTTGACGATCTTTCAGGGATTCTGGGAGAGTCTCTCGTCCTCCTTCCTGCTAATCACGATCATGTTCGTGGTGTCCCTGCGATCGCTGAAACTCTCGCTGTGGGGCATGATCCCCAATATCTCGCCGGTCGTCCTGGTGTTCGGAATCATCGGCTGGGTGGGGGTGGCCGTCGATGTGGGGATCATGATGACCGCCAGCATCGCCCTGGGGATGGTGGTCGATGGCACGTTTCACATGCTCATCGCATATCAGAGATCCCGGAAGGCGGGCCACTCGTCCCGGACAGCCGCGTTTGAAGCACTGATCCGCACCGGCAAGGCGATCTGCGAGGCCGCGTTGATTGCCAGCGTCGGCATGGTGGCCCTGCTCATGAGCAGCTTCTCGCCGACCGTCCGGTTCGGGGCGATGATGGCGGCGATCCTGCTGTCGTCGATCTGGGCGGGGTTGTTGCAGTTGCCCGCTCTACTGGCGCTGCTGCCGGGGAAGCGGCAACGGAAGGCCCGCACGCTGGCCCTGCCCGAGGTGCCCGCAGTGGTCGAAGAGCCGCAGACCCAGCAGCAGGCCGCCTAGCGAGCGTGCCCGATGGCACGCGAATGGTCCCCCCAGTGGATGATGAGGGGTAGCTGCGTTCGCCAGAACGCGAGGAGCCCGCACTCTGGCGAGTGCAGCTACCTCATGAGGAACAGTGCCGCTGCCATCGGCCGCACCTCGCGGATGATCGGGACGAACTCCATCCGATCCAGCACGTCCCGTTGCAGGTCGATCCCCGGGGCCAGTTCGATCAGTTCGACTCCCCTGGGTTGCAAACGGAACACCGCTCGCTCGGTGACGATCAACACATCCCGATTCGCCGCGCGGGCCAACTCGCCCGAGAACGAGACCTGTTCCACCTGCCGCACAAACTTGGCGATTCGCCCCTCGCGGACGATCCTCAATCGCCCGTGTTCCGCAGTCACCTCCAACCCGCCGGTGGTGAATGTCCCGCAGAACACCAGCCGCCGAGCGTTCTGTGAGATGTTGATAAACCCCCCGACGCCCGCGAACTTGGTCCCAAACTTGGAGACGTTGACGTTGCCCGACTCGTCGACTTGAGCAGCTCCCAGAGCTGCGAAGTCGAGGCCGCCGCCGTCGTAGAAATCGAATTGGGCCGGTTGGTCGATGATCGCCTGCGGATGCAGCGCTGCTCCGAAGCTCATCCCGCCCGCCGGAACGCCGCCGATCGGACCGCTCTCCACGGTGAGCGTCACATCGCCGAGAATTCCGCGTTCTCCGGCAATGTGAGCGATCCCTTCCGGCAGGCCGATCCCGATATTCACAATCGCCCCGGGCGGCAGCTCGTCGCAGGCCCGCTCCGCAATGATCCGCCGGACATCCCACGGCAGCGGCGGCATCTCCCAGTGGTCCTGTCCCTGTTCCGCCGTGACAGCTGGCTCGCAGTAGCCGGGGTTGAACGGTTCGGCAAACGTCTGCCAATGCTCGTGCTCGCTGGCCACGACGACATGCGTGACGAGTCGGCCCGGCACCCGCACCCGTTGCGGCGGCAGGGGCTTGTCGAGAACCCGCTTCACCTGTGCGATCACGATTCCGCCGGAGTTGTGCGCCGCCTGGGCAATCGGCAGGGCGTCGCCGATGATCGCCTCCTCATCAAACACGAGGTTGCCAAACGGGTCGGCGGCGGTGGCTCGAATCAATCCCACATGGATCGGCAGTGCATGGTACAAGAGCCACGTCTGGCCCCGCAGTTCGACCCGCTCGACGAGATCCTCGGTCGTCCTCGCATTGAGCTTGCCACCCCCCAGGAGCGGATCGACGAACGTCCCCAGCCCGACATGCGTCAGGCAGCCCGGACGCTTGGCGGCGATGTCCCGCAACAACTGGCAGATGACGCCCTGCGGCAGGTTGTAGGCTTCGATCTCGCCGTGCAGGGCGAGATGGCCGAGTTGCGGCACCTGCCCCCAGTGCCCGCCGATGACCCGTTTCAACAGGCCCGCATACGCGAGATGATTCAGCCCGCGCGTCTGGCAGTCCCCTTGTCCGGCGGCATACAGCAGCGTGATCCCGTGCGGACCCCGGCCCGCCAGGAACCGGCGCTCGATGGCCGCCGAGAGTGCCTCGGGGTGAGCGGCTCCGATGAACCCGCCACAGGCCACGGTCGCCCCGTCGGGGATCAACGCCACGGCGGCATCGGCGGTGCAGAGCTTGTCGGTCAGTGGAGTGCTCATCCCCACCAGCCTCCATTCACATGCAGCGTCTGCCCGGTCATGTACGACGCCAGATCGCTGCACAGGAACAGAATCACCTTGCCGATTTCATCTGGCTCACCGAACCGGCGCAGAGGAATCTGCGCGAGCATCTGCTGCCGGGACTCTTCGGGGATCGACTTCCCCATCTCGGTGAGGATCACGCCGGGTGCGACCGCGTTGACAGTGATCCGCCGGTTGGCGAGTTCCTTGCTCAGCACCTTCGTGAGGCCGATGACGCCCGCCTTGGCCGAGGCGTAGTTCGCCTGGCCAAACATTCCAATGACTCCTGAGATCGAGGCCATGCTCACGATCCGCCCCCCATCGGCTAGGAACGGGAGCGCGGTCTGCACTACGCGAAACACCGCCGAGAGGTTCGTCTCGATCACGTCCTCCCAGTCGGCATCGGCCATCTTCTTGACGGTCCGGTCGCGTAGAATCGCCGCGTTGTTAATCAGGCAGTCGACCTTCCCCCAGCGGGCCTGAACCGTCTCGAACATCGCTCGCATCTGGTCGCGCGACCGGACATCCGCAGCGATGGCCAGACCGCGATCCGGCCACGCAGCGACCGTCTCCTCAGCCCGCGTCCGCCCGACTCCCGCCTCATCATCCAGGTACGTCACCACCACCCGCGCCCCGGCTGCGTGCAGGAGATTTCCCGTCGCCTGCCCCAACCCTTGGCCCCCGCCGGTGATGACGGCCACCTTGTCTTGCAGATCGATCGCAATCATGACGGGAGTCCTTGTGCCCTGAGTCTCTCGACGATGCGCATCTCGGAGAGATGGCAGATATTAGCCGGTGGAAGAACGCAGTACAGGCCCCACCCGCCACCGAATGTAACCCCGCCGCTCCATGTCGGGCTTGCTCGCGGGGCCGAGTCTGTGTTGAATCATGGGCATCCCTGTCCTCGATCCCGGAGATCACAATGCACATCGATTCTCTGAGCGTCTGGCGGACACTGCTGTTCATCGGAGTGTTCGGACTCACCCCGCCTCCCCACAGCAGCGGGGCCGAAGAGTTGTCTGCCGAGGAGCAAGTGGCGGGATATGTCGCGCTCTTCGATGGCCAGACCCTCACCGGCTGGACTGGGGCGACTGACGGATATACGGTCGTCGACGGGGCGATCCAGTGCCTGCCTGACAAGGGGGGCAATCTGTTGTCCGAGAAGGACTACGCCGACTTCACGTTGCGTCTGGAGTTCCGGCTGCCTCCCGGCGGAAATAACGGAATCGGGATTCGCGCTCCCGCGCTGGGCCATGTCGCCACCGAAGGGATCGAGATTCAGATTCTCGACAACACAGCCGAGAAGTACAAAGCCCTCGCTCCGTATCAGTATCACGGATCGGTGTACGGGCTGATCCCGGCGAAGCGAGGTTATCTACGCGAGGTCGGTGTCTGGAACGATCAGGAGATCACCTGTGTGGGCCGCAAGATCACGGTGAGATTGAACGGCACAGTGATCGTGGACGGCGACCTGGATGAGGCCCTGCGAAATGGGGCGCTGGACGGCAAGGAACACCCCGGTGCCCGCCGTACGACGGGGCGCGTCGGCTTCCTGGGGCATAACGACCCCGTGGCGTTTCGCCACATTCGGATTCGGGAAATCCCGCCGGGGCGGTGACTGGGGGGTCGGGAGACGGGGAGAAGGGGAGACGGCGCAGGCTGCTGGACTATTTCATTTAACCGTTACATTCTCTTCGGGGAGGCGGGGCATCTCACGACATTTTTCTCCAGGCACGTGGTCTGGGAGACTAAGTTTTCCGTGGAGGTGTCCAATGAAGCTGATCAATTGGGTGGTCGGGGTCGTGACGGCGGCGTGTTTGGTGATGGCCCTGCGCGCCCCGGTGGAGCCGCCGAAGGACATCTGGTTCCAGGCCGTCGTGGTCGACGAGTCGCGTCCCGTCGTCGTGAAATTCGGGGCGGAGTGGTGCGGGCCGTGTGTCCACATGGAGGGGGTTCTGGATGAACTGGCCTCCCGCGTTTCGGGCCGGGTCAAGATCGTCCGGATCGACATCGATGAACATCCGGAACTGGCCTCGCATTACCGGGTCCACTCGATCCCGAGAATCTTCTTGTTCCAGAACGGCCATGTCGTCACCAGCCACGGCGGATTCGCCGACGCCCAGAGCATGCAGACCTGGCTGGAGCGACAGCTCTAGCGGTCCACCCAGTTGAAGTGAGGGGTCGCTGCGTTCGCCAGAACGCGGGTGGCCCGCACTCTGGCGAGTGCAGCTACCTCATCGGCTGCCTGACTTGTCGGCAGTCACCCCCACGGCCCCCACGCCGAACTGGCAGCCAGCCTTCACCGGGTTGGTTCCGTCGAAATCAATCTCCAACAGCTTCTCGCTTTCGACGGCGCGGCCTTCTTCGTCGGTCAGGGTGGCGACGATCTTCCGGGTCTTGACATCGATCACCTCGCCGGTTGAGGGGTAAGCCAGCTTGCCGTCGATGCTGAACGTCACCCAGCCCGGCTCGTCGCGGAGCTTGATACTCGCGACCTGCTTCGGTGGCATGACGGTCACATCGAACAGGTGCAGGTGCTGGTTCGCCGCGTCGCAGACCCAGATCTCCTTCTCGTCCGGAGTCAGCCCGATCCCATGACTCGGGCAGCCGTGACGCTTGACCGGACCTTGCTGGAACCCGGCGACCTCGACGCGGTGCAGCCTCTCCCCGGTCTTCAGGTCGCCGACCTCGAACCCGAGCAGCCCGTTGATCGTGACGAAGCACAAGGTCTGCGACCCGTTCACCGTGAACGGGCGAATGGCTGCACTGAACGGCCCGACCGTGCGAGCTGCGGAGTGCGTGGCGGTGTCGGCCACGGTCAGCAGCGGCGAGCCGAGGCCGGCGAGGAAGCACTCCTGGCCATTCGGACCGAAGACGGTGTTGTGCGATTTCGAGTTCGGCGTGATCCGGGCCAAGACCACTCCGGTCGACCCGTCGACGACGTTCCAGAATTCCTTTTCGAACGACGGCAGGTAGATCACCTTGCCATCCGGCGAGATCGCCATCCGGTCGCAGCCGCCTTGGTACTCGCGGTCCCAGAGTACCTGGTCGGTTCGCAGATCGACGCACTGCATGGTGCGCGTCGTGCTGATATAGAGCCGTCCGGTTTGGGCATTGGCGCAGACTCCCTTCACATTGTCGGGCACCCCGTTGGCTCCGAATCCCAACGTCGGAATGCGGCGGAGGAACTTGTGCTCGTGGTCGATGTCGAACACGAGTACCCCATGCCCGCCGTATTCGAGCAGGTTGCGGACTCCGGGGACCGCCACGTAGAGCAACCGCCGGGGTGGCTCGGCAGCCGGTGCGACCGAGGCGGCCCAGAATGCGGCCAGGAGTCCCAGAACTGCCAGACAACGAATTCGCATCGACATGGGTGATT
>JAYTFV010000376.1:0-32800 GCA_043734065.1 Planctomycetota bacterium | reverse complement strand
GAAGGGCTGGTTCAAGGACACCCTGCACATCGCTCCCATCGAGAAATTGGCGGTGCTGCGTCTGGACGGCGACATGTACGAATCGACGATGGATGCGTTCAGCGCCCTGTATCACAAGCTGTCGCCGGGCGGGTATTGCATCGTCGACGATTACGGCGCGGTGGAATCGTGTAAGCAGGCCACGCACGATTTCCGCGACAAGCACGGCATCACGGAGCCGATCCAACAGATTGACTGGACCGGCGTCTTCTGGCAGAAGCGATTGTAGGTTTCCCCGCCACACCGGTTGCGGAAGCCCGACGTGTTCAACGGGCCAGGCGTCTTCGCCGGGTGAGAGTTGGTGTCCTCCCACCCGAGATTCCCCTTCGCACGCGAGTCGTGACTCCTGCAATGTCCGATCAAATTGACCTCTTGACATCAATTCCAGAAGTGACCAACATCCCGACCGCTTGGCGGGTCTTCGGAGAGCTCTGCCTCCTCCGAACGACCCCCTGAAGAGCTCTGGCGAACAGGAAGAGATGCGATGAAACGAGTCGAAGTTCTACAACAACTGCTCGACCAACGCCCCCAGGCGACGTATCTGGAGATTGGCGTTCAGAAGGGGAAGGTTCTCCTCAAGCTGCGGGCCCCGCGAAAAATTGCAGTCGACCCGGAGTTCCGCATCACCCGCACGGATCGCTGGATGGGATGCCTGAAGAATCCCTCGAATCTCGCGAACGAATACTTTGAGATGACCAGTGATGCGTTCTTCGCCCAGCATGCCGACGCGCTGCGAGGGGGGATTGATGTCGCCTTCATCGACGGACTGCACACGCATGAACAGGCCCATCGGGATGTCATTCATGTGCTGAAGTATCTCAAGGACGATGGCATCATTGTCTTGCATGACTGCAATCCACTCACCTCCGCGGCGGCTCAATTTGCCTACACTCCCGAAGAGGCAGAAAGCTACGGAAATCCGGAGTGGAGCGGGGAATGGAATGGCGATGTGTTCAAGGCCGTGATGCAGTTGCGAGCCGAACGCAGCGATCTGAATACGTGTGTGCTGGACTGTGATCATGGGCTGGGGATCGTCCGTCGGGGGAAGCCGGATAGCACGCTGAATCTGTCGTTGGACCAGATTGCCACGATGACCTATGAAGACTTTGCTTCGCGGCGAACAGAACTGCTGAATCTGCGGTCTCCCGACGTGTTCCCGAGTGAGTTCCGCCGCGCCGCATAGCATTGAGGTCTGGGGTGACTGATCGATTGGTTCTCCGCGAGAGTCCCCGAAGCATGCGCAGCGAACAGAATCTCAACGCGGGACGCACGGTGTTGTGGTGGAGCCGATCGGGGCGCGATTATTCGCGCGACCGCATCCTGCGGCAGGCGTTCGAACAGTTAGGCTGGACGATTCGGGACTTCAAGCCCGTCCTCAGCCTGGTCGGCGACTGGCAAGCCTGGCTGCAACGTGTCTCGACACCCGATCTGGTGTGGGTTCCCTGTTTTCGCAATCGGGATGCCGTAGCCGCCGCTCGCTGGGCGAAGGCTCACCGAGTGCCCCTCGTGTTTGACCCGCTGATTAGTGCGTACGATAAAGTCGTGAACGAGCGGGAGCGAGTGCCGCCGGACTCAGCAGCGGCGCGTCGCCTGTTGGCTCAGGAAGCTGCGTTGATGCAGCGCTGTGATGCCGTAATCGCCGACACGCATTGCCATGCTGACTACTTTTCGAGCCAATTCGACCTGAAGCCGGACAAGGTGTCCGTCATCCCGGTCGGTGCCGAATCGGGGCTGTTCACGCCGCAGCCGTGGGGGCCAACTCCTGATCGAGTGCGGGTTCTGTTCTATGGGAGCTTCATCGGGCTGCAAGGCCCCGAAATTATTGCCGCGGCAGCCCGGCTCGTTCCGGAAGTCGATTGGCGGTTTATCGGGGACGGTCCGCTGAAACCTCACTGCCAGGCTGTATGCCAGAGTCTCTCGAATGTGACATTCACCCCGTGGATTCCCTACGAGCAGTTGCCGTCTCAGATTGGTCAGGCGGACATCCTGCTGGGCGTCTTCGGCACCTCTCAAAAGGCCAGTCGCGTGATCCCCAACAAGGTCTACCAGGCGCTCGCCTGTGGGCGGGTGGTCGTGACCCGCATGTCGGACGCGTACCCGGCGGAACTCCTCCAATCTCGTGTCAGGGAGACGGGGCTGCAATTCATTTCCTCGGGGTCTGCGGAGGCCCTCGCCGATGGGGTGCGAGAGCTGGCGAGTCCCGCCTCCGATTTGCCGACACTGGGACATCTGGCCAGGCGGAGCTACGAGCGTTATTTTAATTCCGCTTCTATCGTGAGCAGTCTCGAAACGGTCTTGATCGGTCTGCTGAATCCATCGGGTGGGAGTCACGTTTCCCCCCAGCCCTTAACCGTTGCGGCCCGTGCGACTGTCCCGGATCGGTGATCGATGCAGCCTCTGACCATCGTGACGGTGACCTATAACAGCGGCGAGGTGATTGCCCGTCTGCTGGGGGCGTTACAGTCGCCCGGCATCGAGATCCTCGTGGTCGATAACGGCAGCCAGGACGGTAGCCAGGCCATCGCGGCGTCATTCGCTAATGTGCGTGTCATCCAAAATGGGAATATCGGTTATGGCTGCGCGGCGAATGTGGGGTTTCGCGAAGCGAAAACGCCCTATGCCCTATTGGTGAATCCCGATGTGGAAATGTCTCTGGAGACGATCGACCAGATGCTGGCGTGCCTGGAGGCCAATCCGGACATCGGCATCCTGGGGGCGAATCTGACGGGCGAGCCCGCAGCAGGTCTTACGAACGTGGACTGGATTGTCGGTGCCTTGATGTTAATCCGCCGGGAGGCGCTCGCCGGGGTGGGTGCGTTCGATGAACGGATATTCTTGTTTTATGAGGAGTCGGATCTGTGTCAACGGTTTATCAAAGCAGGCTGGCGGCTCGCCGTGTTGAATTCTGCGATGGCCGCCCATGATGTCGGAACGTCCTCGCCCGCGAGCCTCAAAGTGCTAAAGATTAAATCCTGGCATGTGGCCTGGTCGAAATGTTATTACTACCACAAACACTATTCCACGGGACGCTGCGCCAGACAATACTTCACGAAAGTGACGGCCTCGTTGCTTCGCATCGGCAAGGGTCTGCTCACGGGAAATTCCCGCGGGGTTGTCAGTCAGGTCTATGAACTGCTCGGCGTCGGGGCCTATTTCTGCGGGATGGGGGCTTTTAAGAATGGTGTGGGCCGACTGACGTGAGAGCTCACGAATGATCCGAACTGTGTCGCCACGGGTGGGATGAATGTCGGGTTTCGAAGGCCCTCCCCTTCGGAAATCTCAGGGGTGCCACTCAAACGCAGGCGAGCCGGGCGGCGTCAACCCCGGACTTGCGCGTCGGACGGCAGAGTCCGGAGGCTGACGCCATCCGGCTCGCCTGATCGGCTCGCTGGAAGCATGCTGCCAATCGCACGGCTCTGGCGTCGCGCAGAAAATACGCCATTGACGGAAATTCCACCGGGAACTACAAGCCGTCTCGCCGCCGATTTCTGAGGGAGAAAATCCCGGAAATTCGAGGCCCTCGAACGGATTCCGGGAGAACCCGCCATGTCAACCACTCTCACTGCCCGCCCACTCCAGCCAGGATTGGCCTTTGGCGTGGATCCCTGTCGCCATGAGCGCTACAGCCTGCGTCAGGCCCGCTACGCCGAGATCGGACTCGACCTCGCCAAACGAGGCCGGGCAGCTCTGCAGGCGGGGCGTCGCCTGCAAGTGCTGGACATCGGGGCCGGTCAGGGGTTGACGCTGCGGCACCTGGAGGTTCATGACGGGGCCGCTGGGATTGAGCTGTCGGGGGCCGATCTCGAGCGTTACGACAACCTGTATCGGGCCGAGGAGTGGAAGAACTTCTGGGTGGCGGATTTGATGGCGGGATTGCCACCCGTGCCGAGCGAGGCCTTTGACATCGTGATTTGCGAGCAGGTGTTCGAGCATCTCCCACAACTCGAACTCGCCATGTCGACGATCAATCGCGTCCTCAAGCCCGGTGGCGTGGCCATTTGTGGCGTGCCGATTTTCCCCTATGGGGTCGACACCCTGCGCAAGATGATTGTGCCTGTGCTGGATCGGCTGAATCCGCCGCCGCAGCCTCGCGGGCATGTGCAGAGCTTCTCGAAGCATTCGTTCATCAAACTGTTTCGCCAGCACACGGGGTTGGATGTGGAGGAGTGCCGGGGGTTCCGCATCGTGTCGGGTGGCCCCTTGTTGCGGCCCCTGGAGAACATGAAGTGGTGGTATCAACTCAACCGCCGGATCGGCCAAGTCGTGCCGGGATTGTGTACGGAGATTCAAGTCGTGGCCACCAAGCCCCTGGCGAAAGCGGCATAGCGCCGTGTCCAATTTCCACTGTCAGGTCACTGCACTCGCCAGAGTGCGGGCACCTGTCACGTATCTGCACTCGCCAGAGTGCGGGCTTCCCGCGTTCTGGCGAACGCAGCGACACCGCGACTGCCGTATCATCACTCACAGTTCGGGTGAGTGTTCAGGCTGGAACCTCCCCCCCCGCAGCCTCAAGGCTGTACTCCCACCCGGATCTTGCGTGGCAGACCCTCTCCATGAATCCCACCGCTGACTACCAGGGACTGCGCGTCGTGCATGCGGCCGACTATCAGTTCGACAAAGAAGGGATCGTCTTCAACAACTGCGACCTGAAGTTCAATCAGGGGCTGATTCAAAACGGCTGCTTCGTCTATCCCTTCAGCATTAATGACCGGGCCCGGGCGCTGTCGATTTTTCACAGTAAAACCGGGGGCAAGGGGAAAGCGAATCAGTCACTGATTCGGACCTGCGCCAACGTCGCGCCCGATGTGTTGATCCTGGGGCATTCGTCCTACATCACCCGCGACACGCTGCTCGAAATCCGCCGACTGGTCCCCGCCATCAAGATCGGGCTGTGGTACGTCGATGCGTTATGGGATCCGAAGAATATCGAGCACATCCAGCGGCGCGTCGATGTCCTCGATGCGCTGGTCGTCACCAGCGGTGGTCCGCTGCTCAAGTCGCTCAGCCGTCCGCATTGCCCGGCGGGGTTCATCCCCAATCCGGTGGAACCGACGCTGGAGCGTTTGCGAGCCTTCGACAATCCCCAGCCCGAGTACGACCTTGTCTTCTTCGGGACCGACAACTATGCCACCGAGCGGCTGGCGTTCCTGAAGAAGCTGTTCGACAGCTTGTCCGACCTGCGAGTCGCCATCTTCGGCAGCTTCAACCAGCCTCGCGCCTACGGCAGCCAGAAGGATAAAATCCTGGCCGAAAGCCGCATGTCGCTGAATCTGAATCGTCGCAACGATGTCGAGTTGTATTCGTCCGATCGCATTGCCCAGCTCACCGGGAACGGGTTATTAACGCTGACGCCTCGGGTCGCCGGGTTCGAAGAACTGTTCACGTCCGAGGAGGTCGCTTACTTCGACACCGTCGATGACCTGGTCGCGACGGTGCGACGCTTCAAACAGGACGATGCGCAAGCCCGCGCTGTCGCCGAACGAGGTTGGCGGAGAGCGCACGCCGATTACTCCGCCCAGCGTGTGGTGCAATTCCTGCTCGACCTCACGCTGCGAAATGAGCGTTACCAGACCGCCCCCTGGTCGCGGCACGTCTACTGGGGCTGAGCCCGGCTGGCGTCTGACTGCGGCGAAGACTCCGATGTCCCCGGTTCGTCGCGCGGCAACGGCGGCAACACGCGGATCGCGCCGAAGAGTCCCTCTTGAATCGCCCGATATCCGTGGTGCCGGATCAGTTCCAGGATCGCCAGGAACATCCCCACAATCCGCGACCGGATCGTCTCCTGGTCGAACAGTTGAGTGAACAGGACTTCGCCCTCCTCGCGGACGCGGGAGCCGATCTGTTCGATGTAGACCTCGATCGGCGTGTCGTCGTAGCGGATGCGTCCCTCTGCTGGCACGTCGTTCTTCTTGAGAACACGACCCAGGGCGCTGACCAAGTCCCACAGCTCGACCTCTTTAATGCGGTCCGCGGCGGGGGTCTTGCCGACGACGGGGCGTTCTTCGGACAGCCGCGGGTAGCGGGCCTGCCACTCGATCGCGTGGTTCTCGATCTCTTGGGCGGCGTCGCGGAACCGGCGGTATTCGAGCATCTTGCGGATCAGTTCACTGGCCGGTCCGTCACTGGCGGGAGCTTCATCAGGCTCGGCATCGGCTGTCCCTTCCGAGGGCAGGACATCGCGGCTCTTCATCTCGACGAGCGTGCTGGCCACGACCACGAACTCCGACGCCAACTCCAGATCGATGAATTCCAGCACCGAGAGGAACTCCAGGAACTGCGAGGTCATCCGCGACAACGGCAGATCGCAGGTTCCCAACTCATCCCGCCGCACCAGATAGAGCAGCAGATCGATCGGCCCGGTGAAATGACCGAGCGACACACGGTAGGTCGGGGATGAGGTGGCCTGGTCCATATCTCAATCGAGAGGCGTGATGTGTTCGGTGCGGGGACTCGGAAAATGACCGTGCGAGAGTGTACCTGCCCCGACCGTTATCCTTCGATGGCAATCTCTCTCCCCCCTGACCCGGCAGTTTACCGGTTATGTCGAAGACGGGGGACTGCGGGTTCCGCGTGGAGAACGCCAGTTGTTCTGGCCGAATCGTAGTCTGTGTGTTCCGCTGACTGGATCGACTCTCTCTCTTCAGGTACGAGTCTTCCGTCGACCTCACTCATCGTATCGCCATCTCTGGCCCCCACTTCGGCACATTCTGCCGATGGCGATCCCGGCCCGTGGAGACCTCGCGGACAATTCGTTCAGAACATCCCCCTCAAAGTTGCCCGTCCTGCGATATTCCCCTATCCTTCCAGCGAAGGGTCGCCTCTCCAGCACCGGCTGGGATGGGGAATCTCCCGAACGGGATGGAGTCTCGCACATGAAGAAGAAGTCTTGGATTCGCACGGCGGCGCTGTGCGCAGCGTTTGGAATGGGTTCGACAGCCTGGGCGGAAGAGCCCGCCAAGCTGCACGCCGGAATGCGGAGTGCGAAGGGCTTCCTGGCCGACATGGAGTACCTCGTTGTCAAAACCGCGAAGGACAAGGCGACCCAGGACAAGCAGAAGGCCATTTTTGAGAAAGATATCAAACCGAATATCGAGATCTTCCTGATCGGGGTGAACGCGGAATTGCCTGTCGGTAGCTCCATCCTGCTGTCGGCTGAAACCGGAAAGCGGAAGCTGCTGCAGATCCCGGTGGAGATCCTGGTCGCCGACTTCATCGATGGGAATCTCGATCCCATCGGGATCGTCGCCAAGAAGGAGCGCACAGATAAGACACTCTACAAGCTGACGGGCAACGCCCTGAAGAATGACAGTTGGATGCGGGTCAAGGGCAACAACAGCTACGCCAGCATCTCGGAGGACAAGAACGACATCCCGGTCGGCATCGTCACGCCGGACGTGACGCTGAACGCTCTGTTCGCCAAGGGGTACGACTTCGCCTTCACCAGCCTGAATTCGGAAGCGGAGGCCAAGATCCGCACCGCTGCATTTCAGAAGCTGAAGGAGAACCAGCTCGCCGCCCTGAAGAAAAAGTCCGACGAGACCCAGGAAGCCTTCGACCTTCGCAAGCTCGCCCTCACGCAGCGGGTGGACAACATGGGTCAGTTGTTCGCAGACACCCTGTTGCTGGACGGGGGCTGGTCGACCGACGAGGCCAAGAAGCAGGGGCTGGGGCAGTCGCACTGGAGCGTGTTGCCGAACACCGCATTCGCCAAGTGGAACGCTCAGTTGGAAGGGGAGAAGAGCCATTTTGCGAGTCTCAGCGGCAGCGACAAGTCGGTCTTTACGGCGCGAGTTCTGTTTCCGCTGACCCCCACAGATCTGGCTCAACTGAAAGAGATCTACAAGCTGTCACCGACGGTCCTGAAGCAGAAGATTGAAGCCGACCCGGCACTCAATGCGGATGAAAAGGCAGCCACGAACGGGGCCGTAGATTCCGGGCTGGAGGCTCTGAACAAAGGGTTGGAGTCGGGGGCCATCGACATGTTCCTGGACATCGCTCCGTCGGAGGGCCAGTTCCACTCCTTCGTCCTCGGGATGCGTTCGGTCGACATCCGAGCCCCCATGGAGACCCTGGTCGGCCATCTGGGCAAGGTCCGCACCGGCTGGTCGAGCCAGGTCAACATCGAGACCATCGGTGAGACCAAATTCCACTCCTTCAAAGTCGCCAAGATCCCCGAGGCGATGTTGAAGTTTTACGGCGGCGATGGCACGGTCTATGTCGCTGCGGGCCCCGACTTCGTCGGATTCGCGACCGGAGTGGGCAGCCTGGATGTCCTGAAAAAGGTGGCCGCGCAAGCGACCACCGGCGAGAAGAAGGCGTTGGAAGCGTTCATTGATGTGCGCTTCCATGCCCGTGAATCCCTGGAAGTGACCCATGCCTTCCTGAAGGAGAAGGACTTCGATCTGCTCAAATTATTGGAGTCCAACGGGTTCCAGACGGGGACGCCCGAACCGAAAGTTGTCGAACCGGGGAAACCCAAAAAGCCCGTCGTGCGCGGGCAGAAGAATGACACGATGAGTATCCTCAAGAATTTCGATTGGCAGCAGACCGCCATCGACACCATGCTCGGCACGGATGATCTGATCACGATTCAAGTGAAACTCGTCAAGGGAGAACTGCTGAGTGAAATCAAGGTCGCCGAAGGCGTGCTGACCGGGGCGGGAGCCGTGGTCGCCAAGTTCGCCAAGGAAAACCTCAGCGGCAATTAGCCGTTCGCCAACTCCAACCGCCTGCTCCAAGCCCAAGGGTTGCCACCCTTGGGCTTTTTCGTACATGCTCTCTGGTGGTGAACCTTCCCGCTCCATCACGAGGGCCGCTCGATGAACTACCTTGCCCACGGCATCCGCTTCCTCGACCGACCCTACTTCATGGCGGGCACGGCGGTGCCCGACTGGTTGTCGGTCGTCGATCGACGGGTCAGGATGCGCACGAAGCGGATCGAGCCGTTGATGCCCGAATGGCCGGACGGATCGCCCGAGCGGGAGGTCGCGCTGGGAATCCTCCAGCACCTCTCCGATGACGACTGGTTCCATACGACGCTCGGATTCAATGACATCACCGGGCGGATGGCCGGTCTATTTCGTCAGGCCCTGCCCGGTGACACCTTCCTCAACAGCTTCCTCGGACACATCGTCACCGAGCTGTTGATCGACGCCGAGTTGTCGGAACGTCACCCCTCGTACTTGGAGGGGTACTATCGAACGATGCAAACGATCGACCCGCAAGTAGTGCAGCGGGTCGTCAACGCCAGTGCCCGCGACTCGACGGATCACTTGGCCGAGTTCATCCCGCTGTTCATCGCCGAAGGGTTCTTGCGAGACTACCGCGACTCGGCGAAACTGCTGCGACGACTGAACCAGGTCATGAAGCGGGTCAAGCTCGAACAACTCCCCGAGTCCACGATCGAAGTCCTGCACGCCGGTCGAGAGTTGGTGGCCACCCACTTGTTGGCTCTCCTGCCTCCCGACCGCTTTGAATGGCCGCGGTCAGGAATCTCGATATAAGTAGCCAGCCTCCGCCTCTCGATTGATCTTGTACTGAATTATCGGTTGAGCTAACTAACCTCTATTCAGGGCTGCTGGGCTGGGACCAGCAGGCATTCGTGCTGTGAGATTGAGGTCGGTCCGATGTTGTCCATGTTCTCGTTCCTGTCCTCTGATACCAAGCAACTCGCCGCTGCGCGGACGGTCCTCGAACACGTGGCCGAGCAGCTCGACGCCCGGTTTTCGGTGCGGCTGTGGGACGGCTCGCTGGTTCCGCTCGGCAAGAATGTCGATCCCCGGCTGTTCGCTTCGATTAGTGGACCGGGTGTCATCGGGTCGCTGCTCCGCTGGCCGACGCTCGACAATCTGGTGCGGCAAATCGCCACGGGAGGCATCGACTTCCACGGCGGCGACGTCATGGAGTTCGGTGAAGTGGCCCGTCTCGACAAATCTCGATCACGACTGAAGTCACTGAGCAAGAGCAAGCTCCTCTGGAACGCATTGCCGTTCCTCGTCGCTCCCGATGACAAGGGAACCGCGAACCACGCCTACTTTGGCGATGAGGTCGGACGCGGGGATGCCTCTCGCGATAACAAGGACTACATCCAGTTCCACTACGACCTGGGCAACGAGTTCTACCAACTCTTCCTCGACCCCGAGATGCAGTACTCCTGCGGCTATTTCACCGACTGGGGCAACTCGCTCGAACAGGCCCAGCACGACAAGCTGGAGATGATCTGCCGCAAGCTCAGGTTGCAGCCGGGCGAGAAGATGCTGGACATCGGGTGCGGCTGGGGCGGGCTGATCTGTCATGCGGCTCAGCACTACGGAGTCCACGCTCACGGGGTCACGCTGTCGCAAACGCAGTTCGACTTCGCGACGGAGAAGGTCAAACGTCTGGGGCTGGAAGATCGCGTGACGGTTGAGCTGCGCGACTACGAGACACTCGACGGCACGTACGACAAGATCTCCAGCATCGGGATGTACGAACATGTCGGGATCGCGAACTACCCCAAGTACTTCGGCAAGATCAACTCGCTGTTGCGAGACCGGGGATTGCTGCTGAATCACGGGATCACGCGCCGGGCCAAGGCCAACAAGAAGCGGTTCGCGTATATGCGGCCCGAGCATCGGCTGATCGCCAAATATATCTTCCCCGGCGGCGAACTCGATCACATCGGCCATACGTGTGAGTCTCTCGAAGCTTGCAAGTTCGAGGTCCATGACGTGGAGAACTGGCGCGAACACTACGCCCAAACGACCCGCTTCTGGTGCCAGCGTCTCTCGGCCAAGAAGGACGAAGCCATCGCCATGGTCGGCCCCGAACGCTACCGCCTGTGGCTGGCCTACCTCGCTGGCGTCTCATTCTCCTTCAATGATGGTGCTCTCCGTATCTTCCAGGTCGTCGCCAGCAAGCACGCCGCCAAAGGCCGTGCGGAACTCCCGCCAACACGCGAAGATCTCTACCGCCGCGCCGCGTGAGCCTGCAGCGTTTGATTGCATGTCACGGAAGCCCTGGTCAACCTCTTCGTAGGGTCTGCGGTAGAACGATTCTACCAGCATGGACCTCATCGTGGCAAAAGCTGCACAGCACCAATAGGTTGTCGGTGCTGTTGCTACCTCTTGCAGCGTGAGTAGTCAAATGATGAAGTTCAAGGATTCTGGCGTCAGCCGTTGTCCATTGTGACATGTTCCAGCCACACTGCTGGCAAGTACTGTTGTCCCGTTCGTAGACTTCACGTTGAACATCTGATGGGATGTGCCTGTCATGAACTTCCGCAACCCGTTCCAGAGACAATAGCACATACTCACCGGAATTGAGGTCTGGTCGCCCAGTAAACCGAGTGGCGACCGCGTAGCCCTCTTCCGTGCGTAACTCTCGAGTACGGCGTCCGAACTCACTCTTATCTCCAGAGACGTAAGCCAGTTCCTCTGTCGTGACCACATGGCCGACGTTCTCCTTGAGGAACTGCAGAATCTTGGCCTTTGCACCCCCTGCCCCTTTTCGAATTCGATTGGCAACATGCCATCGTCTCGCTAAGTCTGAATCGACTTTGTGTGACGTGAGCATGTACTGGTCGGGCTTCAGTCGGACACCGGATTCTTCGTCGGGTGACGCACCCGTGAGAATCCGAAAGCCTCGCTCGACTCTGAGTTCTCTCACTCGCCGCGCGTACTCGGAGATGCCCGAAACAACGTCGAGTTCGGCACCATCAATGACCTCACCCACGTAGCGTTGAAGATAGCCTTGAATCCGGTCCATCGCGGCAGTGGAGCTCAGACCATCGGCAACGACCACACTCACTCCCAGGCAACGTGATTCGTAGTGCAGCTCCACAAGCTGCAACACCTTTTGCCTGAGCGTATACCCAGTCAGATCAACCTTCATCTGATTGAGTTTGCGGTCGATCTCCGAGATCAGTGAATCCACAGAGGCAACTCGGATACGTCTTGCCATCTTGTTTTTGCCTCTCAAGCGTCTGCGAGTTTCATCTGTCGTTGTCGTTTTATGCGAGGCATTGGAGTCGGAGTCGATTGATGTGCATCCAAATGCTGCTTCAGGTGCTTGGCCACACAGTGTGCGAATAGTGGAGGGACAGCATTCCCGATCTGAACCGCGATGCGAATCTTCGTTCCGCACCACCGGAAATCATCTGGAAATGTCTGGAGTCTAGCCGCTTCCCAGTGTGTGATTGGGCGATGTTCAGAGGGATGGAGGAAACGCCCTTTCTCTGGTTTGTAGAACTCGCAACGGATTGTACATCGAGCCGGAACATCCCAATCCAATCGCCCGAAGAGGTCTGTCCCCCCTTTGGTCTTCCGAATCCAACATGCTGGAGTCAACTCAGGAGCCAATCGCTGCAAGTCAAATCGATTGCCACCGGGGGGGATGAGTCGATACCGTTGTCGAGAGATCTCTGTTGGATTTCTAGCGATGTGCAAGTCGGGGCCGGTTGCAGGTTGTACCGTTAGCTCGGTCAAGGTTGGCTTCAGTGGGATTCCCGTGAAAGCCTCGCGAACAGTCATGCGTTGCGCCGTTGGCTGAGGAAGCTCGATGGGGCCTTTGCGAGACCCCATGATGATGGCTCGCCTACGGTTCTGCGGAACTCCGAAATTGCTCGCCAGTAGAACTCCGGATGTGACGTGAAATCCAAGCTCTTGCCCGCGTGCAATAATCGCATCACCTTCAGCGGATTTGAGCAGATTCTGGACGTTCTCGACGACGAATGCCTGACAGCCGGATGACTCCACAACATCCATGAAGAACCGCCACATCGCGCGCCGTGGATCGTTCGTTCGATTACCTGTCAGGTTAGAAAACCCCTGGCAAGGCGGGCCTCCGATTACGACGTCTGCTTTTGTCTGAATGCCTCCTCGGTCAATGATGTCCGCAATGTCCTCAGCCAACACATGGTCGCCGAAGTTTTCGCGGTAGGTTGCCGCAAAGTCCTTTTCCTTCTCCACTGCGAGAACTGAAACAAATCCCGCTCGCTGGAAGCCCAGCGTCATGCCGCCAGCTCCCGAGAACAGGTCGATCATTTTGTAGGGAATTGCCACTCACTCGCTCCATCGATCGAATTGGATTGCTCCACAGGATTCGGAAATTGATATTACCCGGATGAGAGTGACGTAGCCACGGACATGGAATCCAAGCAGGAAAGAGACTGCGTGGTCACAAGAATCCGATAATGAGTACGACGAAAGTCGGCAGTGCAAGATGCCACTACTCCACCCGCAACGCCATCAGCATCGGCAACCGCTCGACCTCGCGCACGGCTGCCAGTGACGACAGCATCCCCGCTGCAAACACGGCCAGAATCGTCAGGCCCAGACCCGGCCAGGAGACATCGGCTCCGATGCTCAGCAGGTGTGGGGCCATCGCCACCGCAGCTGCGAGCGAACCGGCGAGCAGGCCGAAGGTGAGCAGGAAGGCGTTCTCCAGCAGCACGATCTGGCGGAGCATCGAGGTCGTGTACCCCACGGCCCTGAGTAGGGCCAACTCGCTGCGGCGCTCCCAGACGTTCCGCATCATCACCACGCCCAGACCCACTGTCCCCAACAGCAGCCCCAGTCCGCCGAGCGTCTGGAACGTCGACAGATACGTGTTCTGCACCGAGAGGAAATTCGCCAGTCGGTCCGCCACGCGCTCGGCATCGAAGCCCGCGTCCGCGAGGTCCGTCTCCAGCAGCGTGGTGACTTGCGAGGCGATCGCAGGGTCGACCTCGATCAGGAAGTAGCGATAGCCCGCCGTATCGGGGAAGAGCCGCAGCAGGTTCTCCTCGGACATCAGCAGTACGCCCTGAAACACGCTGCCGTCGAGCATGCCGCGGACCTTCAGCGACTGTTTCCGGCGGTTCGCATCTTCCACCTCCAGCGTCGAGCCGATCCCCTTGTGCAGCGAATACTGCAACGTGTTCATGTCCCCTAGCACTGGGATCTCTCCGCCTGATTCCGTCGCCGACAACAGCCCCCACGGATCGCTAACTCGCGTGTCGGCGAACTTGAATCTCCGATCCTTCGAGAACTGATCGATCACCGATTGCGGCACGCCGAGCAGCGTCGGGAGCTGGGTCTGATACAGATTCAGGCAACTGGCGTTCTCGCCCGGCTTCATGCGGAAGGCGGTGAACTGCATCTGATTCAGCAGCGCTTCGTTCTCGACTTTGGATCGCAGATTGACCCCCGCCTTGGTCCGGCCCGAGGGAGTGTTGAGGTCATACAGCACCGGCTGATTCGTCTCGGCGACGAGCGTGTAGCCGCCATTGCCGGAGTCGCGGCGCGGGGCCTCGACAGCCGGATTCCGCTTCCCCGATGCGACCGCGACGACGAGAAACGTCGCTGATGCAATCAGACTCGCCGTGAGTAGACTGCGTGAGTGGTTCCTCGCTGCATTGCGAATCGCCAGCGTCGCCAGTGCCCGCATTCCCCGTCCCCGGACAGCGACTGTGCGGTCAGCGGCGAGCCATCTCGCAAAGCCGGTGAGGCTCGCCACAAGAGCGGACAACCCGCCGACAAAGAACGCGAACGTGCGCATCGAGAATCCGGCGAACGCCTCGCTGGAGGGGACCAGCCCGAGAACTCCCGTAACCAGCAACACTCCACTGATGCCGGTGGCAGTCCATGTGACCCAGGGACGACGCGAACCGCCCTGCCCCAGCGTCACGGGCTGATCAAGTCCCGCATTCGAAAGGAGCGCTCTGGGCGACATTGCTCGCAGTTGGCGACTCGTCCGCCAGATCATCAGCGTCGAGATCACCACTGCGATCAGCCAGCCAGTGATCAGACTCCCCGCCTTCACATGCAGAAACAACGCCCGAGTCCCGACCGCCCCGGACCACCAGGTCGTCAGCCCGTAGATCATCACGCCCGCATAGACGACGCCGCCGATGATGCCGAGCAGCCCACCGATCGCGGCGAGCGCGACCCCTTGCGTCAGCACTTGCCGCCCCACCGACTGCGAGGTCCAGCCGACTCCCATCAGCACGCCAAACTCACGGCTGCGCCCTTCCAGCCCGAGTCGGAACAACAGCGACACGAGCAGTAGCGCCGACGCGATCAGGAACAGACTGAACCCCATGAACAGCCCGGTGAAGTCGGTCGTCCCCCGCGCGGCCACCAGCCCGCGCAGCTTCACCGGCTCGACGGCCAGGCCGGTCACGCTGCTGTCGAGGCCGGCCAGCCAGGCGGTCTCAAACGTCTTCGCAAAGTCGTCGAGCGACACCCCAGCGGGCGGTGCGATCCGCAGCGAGGTGTGGTTCCCGTACCGGCTCTTGAAGAGTTCTTCGGCAGCAGCCAGATGCCAGAAGACCTTGGGCGTCGTGCGGAACGGCTTCCAGAAATCGCGGTCGCGCTGCGTGATGCGGTCCTTCCTCAGGGGGAACGGCTCGCGCCATTTCGTGGGGTCTTCCGCGTCCGAGATCCCCGCCACGTAAGGTGTCAGCCCCGGATCGGCCCCGGCTCCGGCGAGCTTCACGATGCCGCAAATCTTCGCCGAGCGGGTCAACTCCGGTAGTTCGCCGGTGTCGCCGACGACTTTGTATTTGAGCGTCACTGAGTCGCCGACCGAGACTGCCAAGTCTTCCGCCAGCCAGTCGTTGATGGCGATCTCGTCCACCGATTTCGGTGCGGAACCGGAGGCAAACTCCAGGGCCTCAAACGCTCCGGCAGCGGCCTCACCGACTCCGCCGGAGATCGGGTACATCGAGAACTTGCTGGCGTCCTTCGGGTTCTCGATCTCGGTCAACAGCGATACCAACACCGGCGAAGTCGCCCAACCGCGGTTCTTGGCCACCTTCTCGGCAGCTGCGATGGTCCCATCGTCGATCAGCATCCGCTCGCTTTCGAGCGACAAGTAGCGATGGGCTTCGTTGGGGACCAGCCGCAGGGAGAGATCCTGCATCGTGAGCTTGCGATGCAACTCAGTCGTCAGACGTGAGGCAAGTTCTGGGGCATTCGCCAATTGTTCTTCGAGACTCACCGCCCCGACAGCGAATTGCTTCCACATCACCGACCCCGGAGGGGTCATAGCCATTAGCCGGTGGTTGAGCGCAGCGACACCACCGATGGACGAGTCCCCCGGAACACTCCATCCCGGAGGGATGGCAGCAGGGATGGCAACAGCTGTGTGACGCCAGATGTCTGAAGTCTTCGGAGACTTCGGAAGTCTTTCTCGCTCATCAGCCGCGAAGTCCTCTGGCATCCCTCCGGGATGCAAGGCACGTGACAGGGGGCTCTTGACCGGTGGTGTCGCTGCGCTCAACCACCGGCTAATGTCTGGCATCCCTCCGGGATGGGGGCTGCTCTCCGTCGGGATATTGCTCCCGTTGAGTTTCGCAATGAGGGCCGCCGCCTCATCGCGGGCCAAGTTTGTCGTCTTTCGCTCCGCGAAAGCACGCTCTTTCGCGGAGCGAAAGGCGACTCTCGATTTTCCCAAGAGCAACGCATTGATCCGCGCGGGCTTCTCCGGCTCTTTGCGCCGAGCCGAGGCCGGGACATGTTGCAGGTTGAGTTGCGTCTGCAACTCTTCGAGATCGACGAACGCATTGAGCGGCAACTGCTGACTGGGATTCAGGCCGAACCGCCCCGGCATCTCCTGGTCGCTGAAGATGCGGGAAACCTGCGTCGGGAGTTCGACGACCGTCTCGTCTCGCTCTCCCAGAAGCGCATCGCGAGGAATCGTGGCGGGGATTTCGACGATGACGGAAGCCTTGTCCCCGACCTTCAGTTCGAGTTGCTCCGCGAGCCGTCGACTAATGCCGAGTCCCGCTCCGGGCGGGTCGACGCCAGCCAGTTTCCAGAACGCCGCGTCGACCCCGTACACCTCGACATGCCCGGCCCGCCGCGAGGTCGCCGACTTGATCTGTCCCGTCTGAACACTCCCCGTCACCAGGATCGCCGGAGCCACCGTGCCGATCTCGTCCTGCCACGCCTCAGCCAGTTCCGCTGCCAAATCCTGCCGAAAGAACCTCGGCCCCCGCACCACCTGATCGACCCCACCCAGCCGCTCCAGCGACAGCGTCTCCAAACTCCCCCGCACCGAGTCCCCGACGATCAACGCCCCGCAGATGACAGCCGTCGCGAGGGCCACCCCGATGATGACCGCGAAGCTCGACCGAGCAAAATGCCGCAGCGTGGAGAGCCAGAATGTCTGTCGCGTGAACATGGCAGGTTGCACGGGTGGGCCGAGGGAGTGGGAGAGGGACACTCTACCGGGGCTACCGTGGGGGGAGTAGGGAGTCGGGAGTAGGGAGTGGAAGATTCGTACCGATCCTCCCCATCCCGAAGGGATCTCAGCCCATAGCCGGTGGTTGAGCGTAGCGATACCACCGGAAAACGTTGCCTTTGGAATTTGCCTCCCGGAGGGAGGCCAGCCTCGTCAATCCAAGTATCGATCTTTCCTCGTTCCCAAGCGGAGGTTGGGACCTAGGGAAACGCATTCGAGATGAAGAGGGACGGGCAGGATTGCCCATCCTACGGGGAGGAACGGGCCAATGAGCCCATTCTACGGCCCCTACCCCTTCAGACATTTGAGCCGCCCGTTGCTGTCGCCGAGCGACTCGACCTTGGCCCCGACGAGGTCGAGCATCGACAGGTACAAGTTCGTCAGGGGCGTGCCGTTCTCGATTTTAATATGTCGTCCAGTGTCGATCGCTCCACCGGCCCGACCGGCCATCACGATCGGCAGGTCGTCGTGGTTGTGGGCGTCTCCATCGCCGATGCCGCTGCCGTAGATGACCATGGAGTTGTCGAGCAGCGTGCCCTCCCCTTCCTTGGTCTCTTTCATCTTGTGGATGATGTAGGCGAACTGCTCCACATGGAAGCGGTTGATCTTGCGCAGCTTTTCGTTCTTCTCCGCGTTCTTCTGATGGTGCGAGAGTTCGTGGTGTCCTTCGGAGACGCCGATCTCGGGGTAGCTGCGGTTGCTCCCTTCGTTGGCGAAGACGAACGTTGAGACACGCGTGGTGTCGGTCTGGAAGGCCAGGACCATCAGATCGCCCAACAGCCGGATGTGCTCAGCATTTTCGCGAGGAATCCCGGCGGGCTTCTTCAACTCGATATCCGACATGTCGACCTTCTCACGCGACGTGGCAATCCGCAGTTCGATCTCCCGGACAGCGGTCATGTATTCGTCGAGCTTGCGGCGGTCCGTGCCACTGACCTTGTCGCTGAGTCGTTTCGCATCGTCAGTCACAAAGTCGAGGACGCTCTGGCTGTACTTCTCGCGACGACCGCGAGCTGCCTCGCTCTCGCCCACTCGCCCATTCGAGAACAGCCGCTCGAAGATCAGCTTCGGGTCGGTCTCCTTCGGCACCGGCTGGGACTCCGACTTCCACGAGATGTTCGACGAGTAAGCACAGCTATACCCCGAGTCGCAATTGCCGACCATCGCCGCCGGATCGCAGCCGATTTCGAGGGACGGGAACCGCGTGAACTTGGCCAGTTCCTGGGCCGCCAACTGGTCGACCGAGACGCCCGCGCGAATGTCGGCCCCGTCGGTCTTACGAGCCTGCGTCCCGGTGAGGAACGTCGCCAGGGCCCGCGCGTGGTCGCCGCCGCCGTCTCCGTTGGCTGCGGCCTTCTGTTGGGTCAGGCCGGTCAGGACGTTGAACTCGTTCTTCAGATTTTGTAAGGGTTCCAGCGTCCACGGCAATTCGTACCCGGTTCCTTCCGCAGTGGGGGTCCACGACTGCATGTTCATCCCGTTCGGGACGTACATGAAGGCCATGCGGACCGGGGCCGCCGCGGTCGCCTCCGCTGCGAAGAGTCGCCCACTGCCCATCGATTCAAGCAGCGGCAAAGCCAGCGAAACGCCCAGCCCTTTGAGCAGTGTGCGTCGTGAAAGTGGTTGCATGGGGAGGGCCTCGTGCGGAGGGAAGGCGGGTCGTCCGGGCGGACTCCGGTGATTCCCGATGGGAATCAGGCGGGTCTGTGAATGAGTACGGACAGACGACCGATCAATCCACACGTATATCATAGGCAATCGGCCACCTGTGGGCGAGAGCGTCAGCCAGAACCGGGGATTCTCCGGTTCGATCGGCGCTAGTCTGCCGATTGCGCGGGTGGTCTCAGAAGTAGGACGGGCCCCTTGGCCCGTCCGGTCTCTCCTACCGAGACTCTCGCACGTGGAGCGGAGGGCCGGGCCAAATGGGCCCGGCCTACGGTCGCCGTCCGAGTGACATCCTTGTCTGAACCCTTTATTCTCGGCGAGTCCGTCGCTCTCTCCCCCTCAAGAGGAACTCCCCCATGAATCGTCGTTCATTCATCACCCTGGCTGGTCTCGGTCTCCTCTCCGCTCAATTCACCTCCGCAGCCGATCCGGTGTCGCACCGGTTTCTGGCGGCGGACAAAGGGCATGTGTGCCTCATCGGAGCGGATGGCAAGGTCGAGTGGGAGGCCAAGGTGATGGTCGACGTTCACGACCTGAGCCTGCTCCCCAACGGCAACGTCCTATTTCCGCTGACGAGCACCGAGATCGTCGAGATGACCCCGGCCAAGGAGGTCGTCTGGCGGTATACCTCGAAGCCGAAAGAGGGGAATAAGGATCATGTCGAGGTGCATGCGTTCCAACGGTTGGAGAACGGTCACACGATGATCGCCGAGAGCGGCAACGGGCGGATCATCGAGGTCGATGCGGCCGGGAAGATTCAGAAGGATATCCCCCTCACGCTCGAACACCCCAATGCCCACCGCGACACCCGCATGGTTCGCAAGATCGCCAGTGGGAATTATCTGGTGTGCCACGAAGGGGACGGGGCCGTGCGTGAGTATGACGCCACGGGCAAGGTCGTCTGGAGCTACAAGCTCGACCTCGCGGGTCGCCCCCGTAGTGGGGGGCACGGTCCCGAGGGGCACGGCACCGAAGTCTTTGGGGCCATTCGCCTCGCCAGCGGGAACACTCTCATCGCAGCTGGAAATGGCAACCGCGTGATCGAAGTCAATCCCGAAGGGAAGATCGTCTGGTCAGTCGAGCAGAAGGAGCTGCCGGGCATCACTCTGGCCTGGGTGACGACGCTGCACGCCCTGCCCAATGGCAACATCATCATCGGCAACTGCCACGCCGGTGAGGAGAATCCTCAACTGATCGAAGTCACCCGCGACAAGAAGGTCGTGTGGCAGATGAAGAATTTTGAGGTCTTCGGCAACGGGCTGGCTGCGTCGCATGTTGTCGATGTGCCGGGGGAAATTCGATAATCCCGGCGAGCCCCCGGCGTGAGCCGGCGTGTTATTCGAAAGCGATGTCGATTTGAAAGTGCAGAGAACTGGTGATGACTTCGGGCGAGGTTGGTGGGGACACCCCGGCTCACGCCCGGGGGCTCGCCTGGGCGCTACCGCTTCCCGGCCTCCCAGGCATCGAGCAACTTCTGTTCGGAAACCGCCACGCCCAGCCCGAGTGACTGGGCGAACGCGGCCACGCGGGACTCCTCGATCAGCCAGCGGTACTGCGGGGTGAAGGGGTCGAAGTCGGGGCGGGTGGCGTGGCGCTGGACGTGTTGCCGCCAGCGTTCCATGTGGGCGGCGATCGTGGTGAAGGCGGCGCGGTCTTTATTGTACCCGCCGCTGGTGATCTTGGCCCAGCGCATCTGGATCGCTTTGAGATAGCGCGGGTACTGAGCCAGCCACGGCCACGGGACATGACTCAGAAATCCGGGAGCAAAGAGGGACTCAAGCTGCGACCGTGTGTCGTCGATGGCGTATTGCAGCGTCGACCCGCTCTGCTGGCCGATGAGTTTTCGAGTCTGGTGATACGCGACCATCAGCGGTTCGAGCACCTTGGACAGATCCTGGACAGCCACCGTCATCTGGCTGCGAGCCCGCTTGAGGGTCTCGCGCCACTGGGCGGCGTTGCGCGGCGGTGGCCCGTCAAACGACAAGGCCCGCTCGGCCATCCGCCATTGGACGTGCGAGCGGAACTCCTGGCTGTCCGGCAGCGTGGTCGCGTAGACGCAAATCTGCTGAAACCGGGGGAGCCACTCGACCTGCTCTTTCACACGTTTGGCTTCGGCGATCAACAGCAATCGCACCAACGCCCGGCGAGTCTCGCGCTCGGCATGACTCGCATCCATCGACAATAACAAAGCGACCGAGTCGCCCCGGTCGACCAGCATCGGAAACGCTCGCACATCGATCCCACCTCGGTTGATCGTGATCTCGGCGGGTAACTCGAAGTCGGTCCAGTCGGTGATCCCCGTGCGGCTCCACTGCTTCTCGGTGAGCGTGGTCGGAGCAGCGGCGATTTGCGACCGAACCCCTCGCTGCAGCTCGGCGAGGTCGCGGCTCTCCTGAATCACGACCCCGTTGTCGTCGACCATGCGGATGTTGATCCGCAGGTGATCCGGCAGCCGGGCCTCCTCAAACGCCGTGACCGGGACATGCTCGCCAGAGACGCGACGCAGCGCGACCGCCAGTTGCTCGTTCAAACTCCCCTCGCCATATTTCAGTTGGCTGAGGATCTGCGGCAGGACATCGTTGACCGGGACGAACAGTCGTCTTAATTCTTTCGGCAGCGACTTAATCAGAGCGGTGACCTTCTCGTCCAGCAGTCCCGGCACGAGCCAATTGAGCCGCTCCGCCGAGAGTTGCCCGATCCCCGCGCGCGGCACGGTAATCGTCAGGCCGTCCGATTCCTTCCCCGGTTCGAGGGCGTACTCCACCGGCAGGTTCAGCTTCCCGACCGACAACTCATCCGGGAACGCATGCTCGGGCAGCGCCACATCGGGGTTGGCGAGCAGCACCTCGCGGGTCAGGCACAACGCCTGCGGCTGGGTCTTCTCGACCGACTTGAGCCAACTGCGGAGGGTGTGGACATCGGCAATGTGGGGCGGGACTTGCGAGTCAAAAAAGTCGAACTGAGCCTCCTCGCTGGCAAACAGTTGCGACTGCCGCAGCTTGGCCTGCCAGTCGGCGAGTTCCTCGCGGAGAGCGACGTTGTGCCGGTAAAACAGCTCCGATCCCTGGTAATCGCCCTGCATCAGCACATGTTCGATCAGCAGCTTGCGGCACAGTTCCGGCTCGATGAGGCTATACCGCACGCGGCGACCGGTCACGATGGGGAGGCCGAATAGCAACACTCGCTCATTGGCCATCACGGCTCCCGAGCGACTCTCCCACGCGGCATCGCTGTAGGTCTTCTTGACGAGGTGCGTCGCCAGTCGCTCGATCCACAGCGGGTCGACCGGGGCAATCACTCGGGCGTAACGCTTGCTCGTCTCGACGAGTTCCGCAGCGACGATCCAGCGCGGTTTCGTCTTGTAGGCGACCGACCCCGGCCAGAGATTCAGCTGTTGGTTCCCCGCCCCGGTGTAGTCGTTCTTCTCGCCCTTGAGGGCGATGTTCGAGAGCAATCCGGTGAGGACTGCGCGGTGAATCGCCTCGGGCTGGTTCTTGCGAGGCCGCGACTTGAGGCCGTGTTCCTCCGCAATCTGCCGTAGGTTCCGCGCGAGGTCCGACCACTCGCGCAGCCGCAGTGACGAGAGAAAGTTCTGATGACATGCCCGCTGGAACTGCCCGCGCGACAGCTTCTCTTCCTGCTCGCGGGCGAAGTCCCACAGCTTCAGATACGACATGAAGTCGGACCGCTCATCGGCGAACTTCTGGTGGGCGGAGTCGGCGGCGAATTGTTTGTCGGCGGGTCGTTCGCGCGGGTCGCGGATCTCCAGCGCAGCCGCGATGATGAGGACTTCTTCGAGGCACTGCTCTTCGTCAGCGGCCAGAATCATGCGGGCGATACCGGGGTCGACGGGCCACTGGCTGAGGGTCTTGCCGATCGGTGTGAGCTTGTCGTTGTCATCGATCGCCCCCAGTTCGAACAACGTCCGCTCGCCCGAACGAATCGCAGCGGGGGACGGCGGATCGAGCAGCGGGAAGTCGGCGAGATGGCCGAGTTGAAGGGCCTTGGTTTGGAGAATCACCGAGGCGAGGTTGGTCCGCAGAATTTCCGGCGGGGTGTATGCCTCGCGTTCGTTGAAGTCACTCTGCTCATAGAGCCGGATGCAGATGCCGGGGGCGATGCGGCCACAGCGCCCCTTCCGCTGGTCGGCACTGGCCCGCGAGATCGGCTCGATGGGGAGTCGCTGGACCTTGGACTGGGGGGCGTAGCGGCTGATGCGGGCGGTGCCGGTGTCGATGACGTAGTGGATGCCCGGGACGGTGAGGCTCGACTCGGCGACGTTGGTGGCCAACACCACTTTGCGACTCCGCGAGGGCGAGAAGATGCGGTTCTGCTCGGCCTCCGACAGGCGGCCATACAGCGGCAGCAAGTCCAGCGTCTCCCCTGCCCTGCCCCGCCCGCTGAGCGACTTCGTCATCTCGCGGATTTCCATCTCCGTCGGCAAGAACACCAGGATGTCCCCTGACCCCTCGCGGCACAACTCGTCGACCGCATCACCGACCGCTTGCGACCAGTCGATGTCCTCGTTGTCGTGGTCGACCTCGGGCGGACGATAGCGGACCTCGACCGGGTACGTGCGGCCCGAGACGAGGATGACGGGGGCGAGGAAGGGGGGAGTGGAGAGTGATGAGTGGTGAGTGACTGGAGCGGCAAGCGGATGGCTGATGGCTGATGGCTGATGGCCAGGCACATCCTCTTCACTCGTCACTAACCTCTCACCACTCACCTCTAACCTGGCCGCTCCTCTGAAAAACTCCGCGAACCGCTCGGCGTCGATCGTGGCCGACGTAATGATCACCCGCAAGTCGGGCCGCCTCGGCAGAATCTTCTTGATGTACCCCATCAGGAAGTCGATGTTCAGCGACCGCTCGTGGGCCTCGTCGATGATGATCGTGTCGTACCGATCGAGGTAGCGGTCGTTCTGCGACTCGGCGAGTAATATGCCGTCGGTCATCAGCTTGATGAGCGAACGCGGGCTGGAGACATCGTTAAAGCGGATCTTGTAACCAACCTGCCCCCCGAGCTTCACGCCCAGCTCTTCGGCCAATCTCGCCCCAACCGAGCGCGCGGCGATGCGGCGCGGCTGGGTATGGCCGATGAGCCCGCTGATCCCCCGCCCCGCTTCGAGGCACATCTTCGGCAACTGGGTCGACTTCCCCGACCCCGTTTCGCCGCACACGACGATCACCTGATGCTCGCGGATCGCCGCGAGAATTTCCTCGCGCCTGGCCGTGATCGGCAGCTCCGCGTCGTACTGAATCTTCGGCAGATCGGCGATCCGCTGCTCCCGCGTCCGCGTCGACTTCTCGACATCGACGAGCAGCTTTTGCAACTGCGAGTCAAAGGGCTTCCCCTGCGCGCCCAATTGCTGCACGCCGCGCCAAGCGCGCGTCAGCCGAAACTGATCCCAGCGCATTGTCCGAGCAATTTGGTCATCAAGATCAGTCGGCCAGTCCAAAGGGAGCTTTCAGTCGAAGGGAAGACTCGGGTCGCAGTCACAAGACATCTTCCACGCCATCGGGTTCGCGAGGCGGCATGGTAGCAGAGCGAGCGGCAGGCTGCCCGGTGGCCCCCCTGTGTCAGGCAGCGGCGACTGCCACCTCCACACCCATTGAGCGTTCACGAGGCACTGAGTTCAATGACACAATCTCTTGAACCACAAGATCATGCAGAATCCCTCCGAGCAAAACACGGACCAGTTGTGTGCGGATCAGTCCGTCAAAGCGGGGGAAAACGGTCGTGCTTCGCCGGAACATGAAACTCGCGGGTTTTCGAGGTCGGACCTTGGACTGGGCTGGAAATCGGACTCGAAAATGCCGACGATGACGGAACGGGTGGGCCTCACCGGGGGCGAGGGGTGTTTCCGTCTTCTCGTCCGTCATCTGCCCGTTGTCGAGTGGAGTCTTCCATGCAGGCGATCCGCGTTCTTCTGACCACTTGCGTCTTCGGGATCGCCACCACTGCGGCCCTGGCCAACGATCTGATTCCATCGGCCGAACTGGCCCGTTACGGTCTCAAGATGGCGTGGTGGGGCCGGGCTGCGATCGACCCCGGGCGAGAAAAAGTGGACCTAGTCACGAATGACGAAGAAATGGTCTTCGTCCGTTCGACGGTCGGGATTATCACCGCCTTTGATGCGGAGACCGGTCGCAAAGCCTGGTCGACGCTGGTCGGTCGACCCGATCAGCAGTCGTTCGTTCAAGTCTCGAATTCGAAGCTGTTGCTCGTGGCAGTGGGGCTCAATCTCTTCTCCATCAACAAGCGAAATGGCGATGTGCTGTGGGAACTCAAGCTCCCGAAGCATCCCTCCGCGCCGCCCGCCCTGGATGATGAGCAAGTCTATGTGGGCATGGTGGACGGCAGCGTGTACGGGTTTGATTTGAAGATCGTGCAGGATCTGCACAACCGGCGGATGTTGCCCGATTTTTCGCACCTCGCCCAATTGTGGCGTTATCAGACCCCTTCGGAAATCGTCTCACCCCCGATCGCGACCGCGCGGAGCGTGTGCTTTGCCAGTTCCAGCGGGTCGTTTTATTCCGTGACGGCCCGGGGGCATAAGCTGATCTTTCAGTTCGAAACGGACGCGAAGATCGTGACCCCGCTGGGCCGGAATGAGAACTCGATCCTGCTGGCGTCCGAGAACTCCCGGATGTACTGCTTGAACCAGGACAACGGCCAGTATCGCTGGGCCTTCACCTCGGCGCACGCGATTCGGCAACAACCGCGTTTCTTCGGTGCCCGGGTCTATGTGACTCCGGAAACCGTGGGCACTTACGCACTGAGCGCCGACACGGGAACCCAAATCTGGGACAAGCCCCAAGAGCAGGCCCGCCAGATTCTGATGGTCGGCCAGTCCCGCATCTACGCCTTCAACGGTCAGAAGGAGATCGTCATCATTGAGGCCTCCGATGGCCATGTCGACGGCAAGCTCCCTTACCGCCACTTCATTAAGACTCCCACGAACGACCGCACAGACCGTATGTTTCTGACCACCCAAGAGGGCTTGATTGTCTGCCTGAAGGAACGGGATTCGGGGATTCCGACTTACCACCTGTACCCCGAGCGTCGCCCGATCCTTCCAGAACTCACCCCCGAGGCGGGGATGGAAGCCCCGGCAGAAGGAACGCCACCGACCGATCCGGCGGCCGCCCCCGCTGATCCGGCTCCCGAAGCACCGGCCGATCCGGCACACCCCGTCGAACCGAAGATGTAAGGCGCTGGTCAGTGCTAACTGACCGTGGGATAGGCTTCCAGCCTGTCGTCCTGGGTGAAGCATGACAGGCTGGAAGCCTATCCCACGGCCCGAAGCCCGAAGCCCGACGCCCGAAGCCTGAAGCCCAACGCCCCTCCTCCCCATGTTCTTCCGCTTCTGTGCCGCACTGTCGCTCGTCGTCCTGATCGCCGCAGCCGGGATCACGCTGGAGAAGCAGATTCTCGATCGCAAGCGGGAGCAGACGTTGCAGGTCTACCGCCTCGCTCAGTTGGAAGAGAACTACGCCCGTCTCAAATTGCGCAGTCAAGAGTTAGGGGCTCCGTCCCGGCTGCTGGAGTCAATCGAACGAGCCGAAGCGGAACGCGCCGCACACCAGCGGAACTCCTCCCCACGGCCACCACGCCGATAATCATCAGGCACGTTCGTGATGCGTGAGTACAGTTTACGGCCCGTATTGAATACTCCTCCTCCCCTCCTCTCCTCCCCTCCTCCCATGCTCCCCCCAAGCGAACTCCATCTCGCCTGGCGATCCACCACCGTTCTCTTGACCCTCACGCTCGCCTGGGGCGTGCTCATGGGACGCATCATTCAGATCCAGTGTCTCCAGCGAGACAAGTTCGCCAGCCGGGCAGTTCGTCAGCAGCAGCACGATGAGGTCATTCCCGCTCGACCGGGCGACCTGTTCGATCGCAAGGGGCGACTCCTCGCTACCACGATCGCGGTGCAGAGCCTCTATGTCGACCCGGCCCGCGTGTTCGACCCGCTCCACACCGCGTGTGCCTTCGCGAAAGCCACCGGCATCGACCCGGTGGAGCTGCAACAGCGGCTGCTCGACCAGCGCGAAAAGCGGTTCTTGTGGGTCAAACGACGGCTGACGGAAGCGGAGGTGGCCCAGGTCATCGCCTCGAACCTCCCCGCTGCGGAGTGGGGTTTTCGGCCCGAATATTTGCGGGTCTATCCGCAAGGGGCGTTGGCGGCACATGTCCTCGGCTGGCGCGACATTGATGGAATTCCGCACGGGGGAGTCGAAGAGTTTTTGAATCACCGACTCCGGGGCGAACCCGGACGACGCACCGTGGTGCGCGATGCACGCGGTGTCGTCATCGATCTCATCGATCACAAAACCCTCCCGGCGCAGGCTGGGGAAAACATCCAACTGACTCTCGAAATCCTGAGCCAGTTGCATGTCGAACGCCGTCTGGATGAGTTGATGGCGAAGCATCACCCGCTGGGGGCGTGTGCCACGGTCCTCGACCCCGCGACCGGCGAGGTGTTGGCCATGGTCAGTCGACCGGCCTTCGATCCGACTCACCCCCAGGACGCGCCGCCGAACTCGTGGCGAAACCTGGCGATTCAGGCCGCCTACGAACCCGGCTCGACTATTAAGCCGGTCATTGTCGCGTGGGGACTCGACAAGCAACTTCTGAAAAAAACAGACTCGTTCAACTGCGAACGCGGTGTCTACCGCATGGGTCCGCGCGTGCTGCACGATCATCATCGTTATGGAGTGCTGAGCCTCAAGGATGTCCTCGTGAAATCGAGCAATATCGGCATGGCCAAGGTCGGCGAGACGCTCACCAACGCGAGACTGCATCAGTTAATGACGGAGTTTAATTTTGGCCACCAAACCGGGATCGAATTACCGGGAGAATTAACTGGCACGCTGCACCCACTCGATCAGTGGACGATCTACTCGACCGGTTCGATTCCCATGGGGCAGGAGATGGTGGCCACGCCGCTCCAGATTCTGGCCGCCCACGCGGCATTGGCCAACGGAGGTCGGTGGGTCACGCCGCATTTGTATCTGGGCTCCGTCGGTCGCCACACGATCGCTCCTCAGGTCGTCACGACCGACATCCTCAAGCCGGAGTCGACGCGCTGGGTCGTGGAGGAGGCCATGGTCGATGTGATTCAGCGCGGCACCGGGACGAAGGCGAAGCTCGATGACTATTCCCTCTTTGGCAAGACCGGCACCTCGCAGAAGATGGACCCCAACGGCCAGTATTCCCATACCCGCCACATCAGCTCCTTCGTCTGCGGTGCCCCCGTTCACAACCCCCGCCTGGTCGTGATCGTCACCGTCGACGAACCGACCCAGGGCGGCAGCGACTACGGCGGCATGGTCGCCGCCCCGGCTGCGGCAGAGATCGTGTCCGACCTGCTCCAGTACATGCAGGTTCCGTCCGACCGACCGGTTCAGACGGCCACAGCAGCAGGCCGTGAGTAATCCCAGCGCGGGCTGCGAGTCGGGAGCCAGAAATGGAGCGGCTCCCCTCTGGCCATCAGCCATCAGCCGCGTTCTGGCCAAAGGCGATGGCTTCCACGTGATATTCGGCCTGAAACACCTCTTCCCAGGTGATGGCGTCGGTGGAACGTAGAATCCGTCCGCGCCAGTGGGAACCGAGAAAGACGCCCGCGCCGAACACGGCGATCAACGGGGCGTTGGTATTCGGCGTCCGTTCCCATGTCAGGCCATCGGACGAGATGTAGGTGGCTCCCTGGCCGACGGCGACAAAGCGGTCGCCGGTCCAGACGACAGTGTTGAGATGCTCGCCTTCTTCACCGACCAATCGCTCTGACCAGGTCACGCCGTCCCGCGTGCTGGTCCGCGAACCATGCAACCCCACGCCAACAAAGACGCCGTTGCCGAACGCCACATCGATCAGCGTATCGACCGCCTTCGTATTCGGCACATCGGTCCAGGTCTTGGCATCCTGAGACACGGAGCGCCGGCCCCGATCACCGACGGCCACAAACAACTCGTTGCCGTAAGCAAACCGCCGCAGCATGTTCTTACTCGACGGGAGCGGTTTGCCATCGGGCGCAGGCACGAAACCTGGCAGCAGCGACTGCGTGACCACGACCGGAGTGGCCTCGCTCCACGTCTTGCCATCAAGGGTCGTCATCACAAACGGTTTGGAGTCTCCCACCGCACCGGGATCTCCGCCCAGTCCGAGAAACTGATCCTTTCCGTACCCCACCCCGCGCAGGTAGGTGACGTACCGCGCATCCTGGGTACTCGTGTCCCAGGTTTCGCCATCGGCTGTCGATGCGAATAGATTGGTTCCGCCATACGACCCGACCGCGACATATCGTCCATTGCCGAATGCCACCGCGCGATAGATTTCGCCGTCTTTGCCGGTTTGGACATGAGTCCATTCGCGTCCGTCCAGGGAACTCAATCGCAACCCATGATGGCCCACCGCGACGAATCGATCGCTGGCTGGGGATGGCGGCTTCTCGTTCTGAGTCGGCATGGATTACACCAATCCCGACAGGCGGCCAGCGAGTGACCCGGCGAAACGCGAGGTGTGACTGTCGCCGAAACTCTGGGTCGGGATACCCAGCAGATTCAGCAATTCAACATACAGGTTGGCCATCGGAGCCTTCGAGTCGAACGCCAGATGGTGGCCCGTTTTCAACGCGCCGCCAGCCTTCCCCGCCAGGACCACCGGATAATCATCGCGGCCATGTCCCCCGTTGGCCATGTAGCTGGTGAATAGTAGCACGGTGTTGTCGAGCAGCGAACTGCCCCCTTCGTCGAGTTCCTTCATTTTGCGAACGGTCTCAGCGAACAGTTGCGTGTACCAGGCATGAATCTGTCGGCACGCCTCGCGGGAAATCGGATCGGCATCTTCGGGGCGGGACGCGTTCCCCTGATGCTCCAGGGTGTGACAATGCCGTTCATAACCGACGGTCACGACGCCGGGGAACAGGGACTCATCACTGCCCACGGCGACGGTCATCACGCGGGTGGTGTCGGTCTGAAACGCCAGCACCATCATGTCCGCCATCAAGCGGATGTACTCCGCGTGTCGAGACGGATCCTGATCGAGGGGCCGCGTAATCTCCCAGATCGGTGTTCCCCGCTTCGGCAGATCCTTCGGCAGGCTGAGCTGCGAGGGCCCCGGCGAGGCGAGGTCGAGTAGATCCTCCCGCTGCCGAGATTCGAGGAGTGCCAGCCGGGTTTCGACCGCTCGCACGGAGGTGAGGTACTGTTCGAGTTTTCGCTGATCGTCGCGGCCCAGAGAACGCCGTAGATCCTGGGCTTGGGCGAGTACGAGATCCAGCACGCTGCGATCGAGGGCCTCCGAGCCGCTCGGGGCGGTGACCTCGCTCGTGAGCGGCGGAGCATTCGCGGCACTGCTGGCCCGCCGCGCCCAGTTGGGAACGACGGGTTGCCGACCCCGGAACATGCGATCGAAGATCAGCCGAGGATTGCCTTCATACGGGACGGTCGCATCGGGGGCTCGAAACGAATAATTCTTCTCGCCGCCGTTCAGGCCGATTTCCAGCGACGGAAGCAGCGTGTCCCGGCCCAGCGTTTGAGCCGCCGCCTGGTCGACGGAGATGTCGGCATAGAGTTTTCCGCCCACTTTTTTGACAGACTCCGCACCCGTCAGATGCGTGAGCGAGCAATGCTCGTGAGCGTTCAAGTTGTCCGAGCGTCCGCCATGACACAGCCCGGAGATGACGGTGATGTCGTCTTTGGCGAAGTCCAGCGGACGCAGAATGGACGGCAGTTTCGCGAGCGGCCCGGCAGCTGCGGGCTTCCACGATTCCAGGACTGTCCCGCCGGTCACGGTGAAAATACCGAATCGCACCGGCGGCTTGACCACTCCGGCCCCATACACCCGGGCCGGGAACAGCGATTCAAAGAACGGCAACGTCAGCAGCGCACCGCTGGCCTGGAGCATCTGTCGACGAGAAAACGGACGATTCATGGTTGCTCTCCCGGAGGTGCCTCGGCGGTGTTCTGGCGATGCTGAAACGGATAACTCTTCACGATCTCCATCACGAGCGTGGAATATCGGAAATCATGCTGCTGAAGTTGGACCGTCATCTGTTGGACTGGACAATCATCATAGTAGTCCAGCTCGCGACCCAGGGCATAGCTCAACATCTGTTCGGTCAGGGTGCGGACGAACTCCGCCTTCCGCGCCAGCAGCACACGTTTGAGGTCGCTGGCCCCGTTCAGTTTCTCGCCGGTCGGCAGTTCGCCGCTGACATCGAGCGGTTGATCGCCCGACTTCTCGCGCCACAGGCCGACCGCGTTATAGTTGTCCAGAGCGAACCCCAACGGGTCCATCTTCCGATGGCAGGCCGCACAGGTGGCGTTCTCGGCGTGCTGTGTCAGCTTCTCACGGAACGTCTGAATCTCTTTCTGCTTTCCCGGCTCCTCTTTGATCTGGCTGACATTGGCGGGCGGCGGCGGCGGGGGCGCTCCGAGCAGCACCTCTAGAATCCATTTGCCTCGTAGCGTGGGACTGGTGCGTGAGGTGTGTGAGGTCAGCGCCAGTACGCTCCCCATGCCGAGCAAGCCACCGCGATGCTGTTCCGGCAGCAAGGTCACGCGACGCAGCTCCTTGCCGGTCACAGCGGGCAGACCGTAATACTTGGCGAGTTCCTCGTTCACGAACGTGTAATCGGCGTCCAGGAACTCCAGCACGCTGCGGTCTTCGCGGCGGAGCGTCTCGCAAAACAGCGCTGTCTCGTCGAACATCGCCTGTCGGACGTTGGCATTGAATTCCGGAAAGAATTCGGTACTCGGCCGCGCGGTCGGCAACTTGTGGATTTGCAGCCAGTGCAGAGCAAAGGTCTGCGTCAGCGATCTGGCTCGCGGATCAGCCAGCATCCGCCGGACCTGCTGCTCCAGCACGGTCCCCTCGGCCAGTCCGCGCACCTCGAACTCGGCGATGTTCCCGAACGAATTCGGCGGTGGAATGTAGCGCACATACCGGGCTTGCACCGGCGACTCCAAATCCCGTGTCACCCCACCCCGCGGCGGCACTTCGGCGATTGTCCAGAGGTCGACCACATTGGTCGAGAAGTCCGCGGCATCGCTGGCCTGAAACTTTCCCCCCACCATCCGCTGTTCCAGCCCGATCCGACCGGCACAGCGCAGCCGCTCGATCGGCTGGGCTGTCCCGAGATCGAGCCCGACCCAGTAGCTCGTGGCATCGGGGCCATCGAGAAACGTCAGCGGGTCGCCATCGAATACTTTTTCCGAGTTGTTTCCCTGATGCTTCTCTGACCCCGGACCGCCGATGATCTGGCCGGAGAACTTCACCGTCTCTTTCGAGGGGCCGGGCGAGGTCAGCATTTGGCGTTGGGCCAGATCCAGAAGTTCGTCATCCGGCATGCTCGACCACAGGAAGTACGACAACCGAACCGCCAGCTCGTGGTCACTCACCGGAAACGCTTCACCCCGTTTCCGATCGGGGCGGTTCGGTTCCACGCGATAGAGAAACTTGGGCGAGACCAGGACCGCCTTCAGCATCCACCGCACCGAGTCTCCGTAGCTCTGGCCCTGCGACGCCGCCAGATCGAACAGAGCCAGGACGCGGTCCGCATCACTCGCGGTCTCCTGTCCCCGATAGGCCCGCCGCAGCAGTGGAACGAGGACAGCCCGTGCCGCATCTCGCGGTGCGACCCCCATCGGCGGCGCGACTTCGTAGTCCGGCTTTCGCCATGTGCCGGGATTCAAACCGAACATCTGCTCGCGACTGGCACGGGCCTGCTCTTGAATTTTTCCGTCGACGGTTGAACTCAACTCGGTGCCAAACAGGCGATCGAGAATCTGATCGGCTGCCGCAAAATACTTGTCCATCAGCACCGGCGAAACGTCCAGCGCCGCAGCCAGATTGCCGAACCGGTTCCCCTCGCCCAGTACGTCCG
>JAYTFV010000375.1:0-22886 GCA_043734065.1 Planctomycetota bacterium | reverse complement strand
GAAGGGCTGGTTCAAGGACACCCTGCACATCGCTCCCATCGAGAAATTGGCGGTGCTGCGTCTGGACGGCGACATGTACGAATCGACGATGGATGCGTTTAACGCCCTGTATCACAAGCTGTCGCCGGGCGGGTATTGCATCGTCGACGATTACGGGGCGGTGGAAGCCTGCAAGCAGGCCACGCATGATTTCCGCGACAAACACGGCATCAATGAGCCGATCCAACAAATTGACTGGACCGGCGTCTTCTGGCAGAAACGCGGTGAGGCCGCAGGCGGGAAATAGTCTACCCGCTATTCGCAGCAGCGTTCGCCAGAACGCGGGCCGAGGCTCTCTGCATTCGCGGTGGCCGAAGACTTCGGAAGTCGACTCCGGCGCTTGGTCGCTGGTCCCCGCTGCCCGCGTTCTGGTGAACGCAGCTACATCTCGTATTCGATTTCTGAATTCGCCTCCCGAATTCCGGAACGAGCGGCAATAATGAATGATGTTCAGCGGAAGTCGGCGACCCAACTGCCACCCGCAGACGGCTGGCGTCTCCCTCGGAGTCGTTCTCCCTCATGCAACCCCGGACCGAGAGTTCGACCGGCTTGTCTGAGTCTCCGACCGAGATTCACTGGGGAGAGGCGTTGGCGGAGCACACTCCTTGGCTGCGGACGGTGATCCGGTCGCGGCTGAACGAGTCGCAGGCGGTCGATGATGTGATGCAGGAGGTGGCCCTGGGCGTCTTGAAATCGAACCACCGTCCGACCGATCCGGCCAAGGTCGCCCCGTGGCTTTACCGTGTCTCGATCAAGCAATGCCTGATGTACCGACGGTCGGCGGGTCGGCGGCGAAAGCTGGTCAACGCCGTGGCCGAGCAGCGACCGCCAGCGACCTCTCTGGAGGATGGAGACCCCCTGAAGTGGCTGCTCGGGAAGGAGCGTCAGCAGTCGATTCGATTGGCTTTTGAGAGCCTGTCGGAACTCGACCGGCAGATTCTGATTTTGAAGCACGCCGAGAATTGGAGCTATCAACAGCTGGTCGAACGGTTAGGGGTCAGCTTCAATACGGTCGAGTACCGGTTGCTGCAGGCTCGGAAGCGACTACGTGCGGAGCTGTCGCGGACGGCGGGACGCTATCGCCCCCTGTCTGAGCGGACTCAGTCTGGACAGACACACTCACCCCCACTCGGGGAGAACTTGCGATGACACACATCCTGGATGAATTGACCCTGCAACGCTGCATCGACGGCGAACTGAGCGAAGCGGAGCAGCAGGCTCTGCTGCGGCAGTTGGAGCGGACTCCGTCGGCCTGGCGCGAGGTGGCGCTGGGATTTATGGAACATCAGCTCTGGTCGAAAGCCGGGCACGACTGGGTCCATGAACCGGTCCCGCCGCCGGAGTTGCCTCCGGAGACAACTTCCACACGCTCTCCTGCGAGTTGGTTGCGACACACGGCTCTGGTGGCCTGCACGCTCTTGGCCGTGGGATTGGGCTATCTCGGCGGGCGTCGGAGCTTCTGGTCGCAGCGGTCGGGCTCTCCCTCGTCCGGGACGGAGATTGCTCTGGCCCCCACGATCTTGAATCGTCAGGCGACCACTTCTGTGAAAGTCCCGGTCGCTCATGACAATCGCCCGACGCCAACCCCGATGATGCAGGTCCAGCTCACCTCCAACGGCAGCCACGCCGAGCCGATCTCGCTCCCCGTCTACGACGCAGTTGACCTCCCACAGCTGGGCGAATGGCCAAGACCTCGACTGTCCGATGAGGAGCGGCAACATCTAAAGGACCAGGGATTCCAGGTCCGCGAGGAGCTGCGGTACTACTCCGTCCCAATCGACAACCACCGTCACCTCGTCGTCCCGATCAACACCATTCACGTTCGACAACGGATGCAATGACTGACGACCCCGTAGCCACGTTCGCCAGAACGTGGGCGAACGATGGAAAGTCTTCCGAAGACATACAGGACTCCGGAAGACTTTCGCGAGGTTTGAGTTGAATCGCAATTCGCCCGCGTTCTGGCGAACGCAGCTACGGAATTCACCCTCTCTTCAGGAGCCCCTCATGGAAGTCAAACGCTGGCACACGCTGGCTGCACTGGTGTGCAGTCTCACCTTTCAAGCGGTCGCTCTGGCTCAGAAGCCGGAAGTTCGAAAGATTCTCGGGACGCTCGTCGTCGAGGAAGACAGCCCCAAGCCGGATCAGGATCGGACTCGCATTCGACTTCCCGATGGCACTCAACTGGAGGCCTTGAAGATCGTGATCCAACTGCCGAATGGGGAGACGCGCGTCATCGCGATTCCCGATGGCAAGGGGGTCGTCATTCAGGAATCTGGAGAAGGGGGAGAACGGGATATCGACAATCCGCCTCTGTATTTGCCCAAGTTCGTCATCGGTGTCTCGCTCAGCGAAGTCCCCGACTCGCTCCGCGCCCATGTGACGCTGCCCGAAGGCGTGCGCGTGATGGCGGGCTCGGTCTTCGCGGACAGTCCAGCAGCCAAGGCGGGGCTGCTGCAATACGATCTCCTGCTCAAGTCGGGGGACAAAGAGTTGAAGCAACCCAAAGACCTGCAAGAGATCGTCGATGCCTCGGAAGGCAAGGCGGTGTCGATCACCATCCAACGCAAGGGAGAACTGAAGACCATCGAAGTCACCCCGATCAAACGGGAAGACGCCAAGTTCGCGATGCACCCCAGCGGGCCATTCCAGATGACGGGGCCGGGCGGGTTTTCGATCATGATTCCCGAGGGCCAGCCGCTGGCAGCCCCACTGCCCGGCGCTCCGGGCATGCCTCCTGGATTTCAGGTGCGTCGTCTGCCAGCCTCGGGGATGATGATCCCCCCGGGAACTCCCAATCATGCGCAAGTCGAAGCCCTGACCGATTCGATCCGCCACCTCGCCGAACAGGTCGAGCGGCTCCAGGGCTCGATCGACAAGCTGGAGAAGAAGCAGAGCAAAGAAGAGGACGACGACGCTCCGTCGATCGAACGCCCCGGCTTGCATAAGGGCATTTGAGCGAAAGTCCCTAACAGGGTTGATCCCCAGTCCAACAACCTGACGCGACACCGAGCGGCGGACGTGAGTCCGCCGTGCTGCTTGGCGTGGATTGGCCTCTCCCCACTGCGTCAGCCCGCGGAATCTGGCGGCGGGCGAAGAGTCCGGGGGCCGACGCCGCCCGGCTCGCCTGCGAGTGAGCCGGGGGCGAGCTGACCTCTCCAGACTGGTCGCTCTCGCGAACAAACGGAACAGCCCGGAAAACGCCGTTGCATCAGGCCACCCCGGCCCTCTCCCCCGCAATGCGAATTTCGCGAAAGCGACATCGCTCGCGGGGGTGAGGTTGTGTGCCGCGATTCCTACAATCCTCACGGAGAGCAACCGCCCAGGCGAATGACGGCATCGGTCGATGTCGTCGGTGAGGGTCAGCCTCTCTGGTGAGAGAGAGTCCTATGCCACCGACCGGTATCTTGCGCAGCGCCCTCTGTCTCACAGCGATTCTATTTCTGACAGCAACTGGACAGGCCGATGACACCGTCCTCTCCCGCATCGGCTTCGGGGCCTGTGCCAAGCAGGACCAGCCCCAGCCGATCTGGGAGGCCATCGTGGCTGCGAAGCCCGAGCTGTTCGTGATGATCGGTGACAACATCTATGGCGATACCCAGGACATGGCGGTCTTGAAGGCCAAGTGGGAGCTGCTCGGCAAACAACCGGGGTATCAGAAGCTCAAGGCCACCTGCCCGGTGATCGCCACTTGGGACGATCACGACTACGGGGCCGACGACGCCGGGGCCGAGTACCCGAAGAAGAAGGAGTCGCAGCAACTGTTCCTCGACTTCTACGGCGTCCCGGCCAGCGATCCGCGTCGCACGCGCGAAGGGGTCTATGGCTCGGAGGTCCACGGTCCGGTCGGTCAGCGGGTGCAGATCATCCTGCTCGACACCCGCTATTTCCGCAGCCACTTGGTGAAGGTCGGGGGCCTGAATCGAGAACCCGGCGAGGGCCGACGCGGCATGTACGGCCCCAACACCGATCCCGCTTCGACGATGCTCGGGGCCGCGCAGTGGGCCTGGCTCAAAGAACAACTGCTGGTCCCGGCGGAGGTGCGGATCATCGCCTCCAGCATTCAAGTCGTGCCGGACGAAAACGGGTGGGAGACGTGGGGCAACTTCCCGCACGAGCGGACGCGGCTGTTCCAACTGATCCGTGACACCAAGGCCAGCGGAGTGGTCCTGATCTCCGGCGACCGCCATCTGGCCGAGCTTTCGCGTCTCAACCCCGAGGTCGCGGGTTATCCGATCTACGACATCACCAGTTCCAGCCTGAACGCTCCGAGCGGCAACAAAACCAAGGCGGGCACCCGCTTCGCCAACGAACTCAATCGCTACCGCGTCGGGCTGACCTACTTCGACACCAACTCCGGCATGATCCAGATCGACTGGACCCAGACCGATCCGGTGCTGCGTTTGCAGGTGTGCGATGAGCAGGGCGGCGTGGTGCTGCAACAGCGCGTGAAACTCAGTGAGTTGCGGGCTGCGAAGTAGTCCCCTTTGCCTATCCTGAAGAAACGAGCGAATCATGGGCAGCCTGGTGGTTCCCGGTGAAGGCGATTTTGTGAGGCAATACCCCTCGTCCAGCGACCGCAAACCGAACGATTTTCGGAGGATTTCATCTGTGTCAATCTGTGAAATCTGTGTACCAAACCCTCCTGGGGTGTGCCTCTCCCGAGCGGAGAGTTTGTACACAGATGGCACAGATCACCACAGATTTCAGAGGTTTGGCCGGGTGCCGGGTGCCGGGTGCCACTGGCGAGGGCTTTGACTCGCCAGTGTGATTCGCAGTCAAACATCCACAAGACACTGGCGGCCCAGAGCGACCGCCAGTGGCACTCGGCGAAAGCCGTTTCTGGAAAGACGAAATCCCATGATTGACAGAATGCCTCGATCGATTTCGAAATCCAATTTGATTCTGCGAGGAGCTATCGGCTTCTTTGCGGGTTTCCTGGTGAGCATTTTTTCCTTGTTATTTCTCGGTGTACTCCACGGCCATCACGACCTCAATCAACCCGATCTTGAAATTGAACGACGCAACGAATGGCTCGTCGTAGGTATCGCGGGTGCTGTCTCGATCTTAGCCATGAGTTGCGGTCAGTATCGGTTGTCACGGTTTTGGATGTGGTTCTTTGTCGCATTTGGAGTGATATGCGCGATCCCGTGGTGGCCTTTCAAAGATGGATCTCTGTTGCCATTGGGGATGCCATACGTGAATGGTGGCTTTGCCTGGAGCAAAGTGGCCTTGCTGGGAATTCACGCTTCGATAGCCGTTCTTATCGCGGCTGTGATTCACCGACTCTGTCTGGAGACGAACGGCACCGTTGAGGGAAAAACTTCAATCGAAATCGCATCGCACACCACTGATACCAAACGTGCGACGACCGGAGGTTCAGAGTTCGTCTCTCCGAAGTCGAATCGTCCAGACGAAAGTATCCTGTAACACCAATGCAAAATCCCTCCTGGCTTCCAGGAGGGACTTGAAGTTCGATGCTGCACCAGCAACCCGCCATCAGGCGGGGGTCGAGGTCTCGGCCTTCTGCAGGCCGGGGATCGAGATGCCGGTGATCTTGATCTGGGTGTACTTCTGACGATGGCCGGTATGACGACGGGAATTGTGGCGGCGGCGGAGCTTTTGAATCTCCAGCTTCTCGCCCTTCTTCAGGGGGATCATGATCTCGGCAGTCACCGTGGCCCCGGAAATGACGGGGCGACCGATCACGCTGGCGGCACCGGCGCTCGCGAGGAGTACCTGATCGAAAGTCAGAGTTCCGGAGGCATTGCCCGAATCTCGCAGGTCGATGTCGATGACATCTCCCGCGGAAACACGAATCTGGCGGCCATCAGTTTGGATAATCGCGAACATCTCTGTTGATCCCCTCAGTCAATCTCACTCAGTCTTGGCGGAATGGAGTCACCCATTCCGTCGCAAGGCGTTGAGTAGTCAGTCCCCATTCTGGCCCGCTCTGGGCCAAAATGGGAACGGAGCAGTTTAGCAGATCAGCGTTTCTTGTACGAGTCTCCGGGAGGAAGAATTGCAACTTCCGCCCCGATGTCGTCCAGGCACTTAATGAGCATGTGATCTGGCCCCCCGTTGACCGCTGGAACAATGTTCACCAGCACATCGTACTTCTCTTCCAGATCGATGATCTCGCGGCGTTTCTTGTTGATGAGGTATTCGGCCACGCGGGCCTGGACTTCGACCTGAATGCGGGCCACCCCCTTGTGGTTGGCCTTGGTCATCAAGGCTCGCATGACCTCGATCGCCATGCTTTCGGTCGTCTTCACCTGGCCCACGCCTCGGCAGCACGGACAGTCCTCGTAGATACTGCGGCGCAGCGACGGGCGAATCCGCTGCCGCGTCATCTCGATCAGGCCGAATGGGCTGATCCGCAGCACCTTCGTCCGCGCCCGATCCCGCTCCAGGCATTCGCACAGCTTCCGCTCGACGCCCCGGCGATGACGCTCATCCCGCATGTCGATGAAGTCGTTCACGATCACCCCGCCCAGGTCGCGGAGCCGGATCTGCCGGGCGATTTCCCCGGCTGCGGCCATGTTGACCTGATAGGCGTTCTTCTCGGCGTCCGAGTCGGAGTTGCGGAAGTTCCCGCTATTCACGTCGATGGCGACGAGGGCTTCGGTCTGGTCGATGACGAGCGAACCACCGGCGGGGAGGGGCACGCGGCGGCTCTGGATGCGGCTGATTTCCTCTTCGATCTTGTACTTGTGGAAGATCGGCTCGCGGCCTTCGTAGAGCGTGATGCGGTCGACGTGCCGGGGCAGGACGACCTCCATGAAATCGCGAGCGCGTTCCAGGGCGTCGGGCTCGTCGATCTGAATCGACTCGATGTCGGCGGTGTAGATGTCGCGGATGGTTCGCGTGATCATGTCCGATTCTTCGTAGATTACGCCCGGCCCTTGCAGCTTCTCGAGCCGCTTGACCAGCGTTTTCCAGAGCCGGAGCAGGTAGTTCATGTCGCGGTGCAGGTCTTGCGTCGAGCGGTCGACGCCCGCGGTGCGGACGATGAAGCCCAGCCCCTCGGGCGGGACGATGTCGCGGAGTGACTGCCGCAGGCGGCGACGGACATCTTCGTCCTCGATCTTGCGACTGACGCCCAGGCGTTGCAGCCCCGGCATCAGCACCAGGTAGCGACCGGGGATGCTGACGTAGGTGGAGAGAGTCGGCCCCTTGGTGCCGATGCCTTCCTTGATGACCTGGACCAGGACTTCGCTGCCGCGCTGGAAGATCTCCTGGATCGGAGGCTTGTTGCGGACGCTGCGCTCGTTGATCTTCTCGCGGCCGCGAGTCGGACGTTCGCGCTCGGGGACGAGGTGCTTGTAGTATTGGTACTCGACATCGCTGACATGCAGGAAGCCGTTGCGACCGATGCCGAAGTCGACGAACACCGCCTGGATGCTCGACTCGATATTGACGACGCGACCGCGGTAGATGTTCCCGACGATCAGTTCCTGGCTGGAGCGTTCAACATAGAGTTCCTCCAGCACGCCGTCTTCGACGATGGCGATCCGGCATTCTTCCGGCTGGATCACGTTGACCAACATCTCTTTTTTCATCGATGGCCTTTCGGGGGGAAAGGCGAACAGGGTGCCGCGTGATCGCGGGTTGCGGTACTCGCAAAGAAAGCCCACCGGTTGCCACCGGTGGGCTTGGGGAGTGATCCGGCATACCGCTCTTGGTCATCAGAAGATCGCCAAAGTGGGCGAGGTCTTGGAAATCGAGACCTCCGGTCGCGCACGCTCCCCGCGCGGTTGAAACACAACCGGCGAGGCGAGGGGCGAAAAGGGAAGGGTTTCGATTCACACTAATCCGATGAACGAGCACTCTGTTCGCAAACACTGAATTCAGAACGGGCTTGTCGGACGAGAGTGTGAACCGCCAGGCTCACTCTTCCTCGTCCGATGTCGCCGACAGTTTTTTCACTTCTCCGAGAAGGAACCGGTCGATTTCACTCGCCAGGTCCATCTCAGTGGCTCGGACGGCAATCTCCCACGCCTTGCGGGTGGGCAGATGCCGGATGAGTTCCTTGATTTCGGGGATGGCCTGCGGAGTCAAGCTGAGACGCTCGATTCCCAGGCCGATGAACAAGGGCACGAACCGTGGTTCAGAACACATCTGCCCACAGATCGTCACGCTGATTTTGGCCTTCGCAGCCGCGTCAGCCACCATCTTGATCGTGCGGAGGATCGCGGGGTCGGCGGAATTGTAGTACCGCGCGACCGCCGGATCGGAACGATCCGCCGCCAGAGTATACTGAATCAGATCGTTCGTGCCGATGGAGAAGAAGTCGACCTCTTTGGCAAACTCCGGAGCCATCAGGGCGGCGGACGGAACTTCGACCATCATCCCGACCGGAATGTGGGATTTGTGAGGGATACCGCTCTCTTGCAGATCCTCCGCCACATCGCGCAGAACCGCCTTGGCCTCTCGCAACTCACCGAGCGACGAAATTAGCGGGAACATCACCCGCACGTCGCCGTGAAGTGCGGCCCGCAGGATCGCGCGCAATTGGATCTTGAACCGCTCCTTGTCGTGCAGGCTGACGCGGATGCTGCGGAGGCCGAGTTCGGGGTTGGTGAAGTCGCTGAACACGCTCTCCATCATCCCCGGAACCTTGTCGGCTCCGAGGTCGAGGGTGCGGATGACCACCGGGCGATCGGGAAAGGTGTTGACCACCTCCATGTAGGCAGCGTAGTGGTCAGCTTCGGACGGCTCATCGTCGCGGTTCATATACAGGAACTCGGTCCGGTACAGACCGATTCCCTCGGCTCCCCGCTCGCGGCAGTGCAGGGCCTCATGCGGGAACTCGATGTTGCCGAAGATCGGTACGCGGACATGATCGGCGGTGTAGCAGTCCTTTTCACTGCGCCGGACGAGACGCTTGTCCTTCGACCGCTGCATGCGGTGGGCTTTCTCAGCCAGGACGACCGCATTGGCATCGGGTGAGATGATCACGCTGCCGTCGTCCCCATCGACGATCACGATCTCGCCGCCGCTCATGGTATTCAGGAAATTCCCCAGACCGACCACTGCCGGGATTTCGAGGGCACCGGCCAGAATCGCGGTGTGACTGGTGGGTCCGCCGACTTCGGTGGCGAAGGCTTTGACGAACTTCGGATCGAGTCGGGCGGTCTGACTGGGAGTCAGGTTGTGAGCCAGGATGATGACGGGCTCGGTGAGGACGAGTGGGCTGTTGGCCTGAAGGCCCGACAGGTGCCGCAGCAGACCCCGTTCCAGATCATGCAGGTCGTTGGCCCGCTCCTTGAGGTACGGATTGTTGAGGGCCTTCAGGGCGTTGGCCTGCTTTTGCAGCACCGTCTGCACCGCCGTTTCGGGGGAGCGGTACTGCTGCGTGATCAAGTCCACGATCTCGTCGAGGATCAGCGGATCCTGGGCCAGTTCCAGGTGCGCCTGGAAAATGGCCCCGTACTTGTCTCCCAGCTTGGCCGTGGCCTCATCGGCGTGGGTCGAAATCTCAGCGCAGGTTTCCTTCACGGCCTGTCGAAAGCGCGCGATTTCCGCATCGACAGTATTGGGCCGGATGGTCTGGCGAGAGATGAAAAAAAAATCGCGACCCAGCACCAGAGCGGGCGCGCTCGCCACCCCCGGACTGACCGCGATTCCACGTTTCACCAGCATCTGCTTCTCCGATCACGGTGGAGATCCGTTCTCCGAAAAAATGCCTGGGTCGCATCAGTTGTCAGAGTTCTGGCAGAAGTCTCTCCGGCTTCTGCTACCGATCGGTCATGAACTCGTCCGCGAACAACTGCTCCACGGTGTCGGCCACCGCCTCGGCCCCCGGCCCATCGACTTCCAGAGTCAGTTCCGTGCCACACGTCGCACACAACAGAATCATATCCATCGGCGATTTGGCATTCGCCTTCTGAGTGCCACAGACCAGCTTCACCGTCCCCGCGAACTCCTTGACGGCGCGTGCAATCACCGTACAAGGCAGCAAATGCAGCCCGTTGGCGTTTTTGACAATCAGATCTCGACGCACGAGGGTCGGTTCGAGTTCCAAGGAGTCCGCGCCTGGCATGGCTGGCCTCACTCCTCTGGCTAGGGTGAACACTGCTCTTGTCCTTGGTCTGGGTCACTTGTCCGAGTCTCGCCCCTGAACCGACCTCCCTCGGAAGCGGGGATCGTCCGAGCGTTGAGTGCAATTCGGGTGCCAAAGCACCGAACACTGCCTCCACAGACAAGGAAACCCGACGCAGGTTCAGGATCAAAACTGCTTCTCGTCAGCCTCTTTGAGCAGGTCCATGACCTGCTCCGCAGTTTTCGACTGCCGCAGGAAGCTGCAGAAGTCGTCGCTCTTCAGGTGCCGCGTGATCGTTTCCAAACCACGCAGGTGTTCCCCGGGACGGTCCGGCGGTGAGATCAGCAGAAAGAGAATGTGGACCACATCCCCGTCGAGGGCCGCGAAGTCCAGCCCCTTCTCCGAGAGAGCCACCGTCGCCACGATCGAATCGACCGAGCTGTGCTTCGTGTGCGGGACTGCCACCCCGCGCCCGATGCCCGTCGACCCCAACTCTTCCCGCTTCATGATCGCGGAAATGATGGCGTCAGTGTGTTCCGCCGCCACCTTGCCCGCAGCCCGCAGCGAGTTGACGATCTCACGAATCGCCTCATCCTTGGTCGTGGCCTTGAGATCCGTGATCACGGCGTCTGCCGCCACGATGTCCGTCAGTTTCATCGCCAATCCTCACTCGAAACCCAAGTCGGAGAACGAGCCCGTTGCAGATCCGATAGGGACTAGCCCAACCGCTTCAGACGATCCCACAAAGGATCAACCAAAATGAGTTGGACGGTTGCCGAAAGAGACATCTTAGAACGGAATCGCCAGTCCCGCCAATATGCACGCGGACGATTTTGCCGCATTTCTGGTTCTGAGAGATTTTGAGCCTCTCCCAGAACCGCTGAAAACTTCCGAAGTCTCCGAAGACTTCGGAAGTTTTGGGAGAGGGAAGTCTTCGGAGAGGCTCTCATGCGGTCGCCTCGTCCGTCGCCTCGTCCGTCACTTCCACTTTCCCGTATTCGTTCAGCGGCAGATCGCGACGGTGATCCTGCACCTTTTCCTTGTACTTCGTGATCTGGTGTTCCATCTTGTGCATCGCCTGATCGAACGCGGCCATGACCTCCGGCCCTTCCTGCGAAGCCACGAAGTCGTGCTTGTGCTCCGCGTCGACCTGGATTTCGACCTTCACGTGGTCCGCCACCTTCACATCGATCGTCACCACAATCGCGGTCACGCGCTCGAAATACGTCAGCAGCTTCTCGGCCTTCTGAGAGAGCAACTGGCGGGTTTCCTCACGGATGTGTCCATGTCGGCAGGCAATTTGAATCTGCACGGGTGTCCCCTTCTTTCAATGCGAACCAGTCCTCGGTGCGTGGCATATTGAGGAGTTCACGACAGCATGCGTTTTTCAACCGTTGACGCCGTTCGCTCCATAACCGCCAAGTCTAGGACACGATCACTCCGGGGGGAAGCGCCTTCACTCCCCCTTCACAATTTCCGTCGCCATTGACCGCCTCACCCTCGGATGACCCCTCCACACGGTCAGGTGGCTACCCCTGCAAAACCCGGACGGACAGCTCACGATTCAGGGTTGGAGCCTAGGCTTTAGCCTGCTCCAACGCAGCCTGAAGGCTGGACTCCCACGGCCAGCTCCCGAATCCGGCCCAGCAAGGCCAGCACCATCGCTAAAGTCGTCAAAGGGTTGATGACCGTCATCCGCAAAAAGGCCACTCCCTCCAATGTCGTCTGCGAGACATAGAACTCGCTCGATTCGATCAACCGGCGGCGGAGTTCCCGATTTAGATCGTTCAACTGCGAGGCATCCCCTCCCGGCGGCACATACCGAAACACCACGATATTGCACTGCGGTCGGAACGGGGACTCGAAGTCCGGCTGCTGTTGTAAGTTTTTCCAAACCTCGTCCGCCAATTCGAACGTCGCGTCGACGAGGTCCGAAAACACCCCCGGCCCGTATGTACTCCACACTCCCCAAAGCCCAAACGCAGCCGCCCGCTTCGTACACTCCAGCGTCATCAGCCCGCAGTCATACTCCGCCATCCCGGGGGCCGAAGGATCAAATAAATACGGAGCGTCCTGCTGGAACGCCGCGAACCGGTGAGCCGCCTGTTTATAGAACACGAATGCACACAGGGAGGGCACGTGCATCATCTTGTGAGCGTCGCAAATGAAGCTGTCCGCGCGCTCCAGGCCCTTCACCAAATGGCGATGCTTCTCGCTGAACGCTGCCGCCGCTCCGTGGGCCGCATCGACATGCAGCCACACGCCAAACCGTTCGCACAAGTCGGCGATCTCCTCCAGCGGATCAAACGCCCCAATCGGCGTCGCACAGGCACACGCCACCACAGCTGTCACCGGAATTCTTTGGTCATGGTGCGAGCGCAGTTGGGACTCCAGAGCTGCGGGGGACATCCGCCGCTGGGCATCGAGTCCCACACGGACGACTTGGTTCGTCCCCATGCCGAGTATCCCGGCTGAGCGCGCAATACAGTAGTGCGCGTCCTGCTGCACGAGCAGCACCGGCGGAGTCGGGAGCGCCGACATGCCAGATTTCCAGCTCTCCCCATGCACCACATTGCGCGCCGTGAGTAGTGCGGTCAGGTTCGCGATCGACCCGCCACTCGTAATTAGCCCCGCAAACTCGCCGGTCGGCAGGCCAATCACCTCGCCCAACCGCTGAATCAGCGCCCGCTCGACCGCCGTCGCCCACGGCCCCATCTCGTACACGGCCATCACTTGGTTGGTGATCGTCCCAATGGCGTCAAACACCCCAGCCAGTGGCAGCGGTCCCGGAACTTGGTGCCCGATGTAGTGCGGATGATGCAGGTTCTGCCCGTTCTGAAGACATTCGTCGATCAATGTGCGTACGCGATCCGCTGTCGAGAGGAACGTGGAGAGTTGAGGGTTGCGGGTTGCGGGAGCCTCGTCGAGTCGCTGCCTCGCCCGCGCGATCTTCTCCAGCGGATGCGACCACCTCTGCACCGGCCCCTTCCCCGTCAGCACCTGCTCGAAGTGAGCTTTGAGCAAGTCCGCAGCGATATCCATCGCGCTGGCGAACTCCCCAGGCGAGAACAAAGCTCGTAGACGCTCAGCCGGGTCGCTCACCGAGTTTGTCCCCTCACAAGTCCGGTAACTGCATTCGCCAGAATGCGGGCTCCCCGCGTTCTGGCGAACGCAGCTACCTCAGATTGTGAGGTTGGTGGACCACCAGAAGTCCCGCACCACCCGCATCATCCTGGAACCCTCGCCAATCGCAAGTCGCTCTTCAGGCTTCAGGCTTCATCCTCCACTCTGACTCCCGTCTCCGTTCTCCCGACTCTCCTCCCGACTCCTGTTGCTCCGTTTCGCCGGTTTCTGTTATCACCCCGCTCCACAACGTGTGGCCGATTTTGCCGAAGCCCATTCGGGGACATCGACAAGGATGTCGATGCGGTCGTCAGGGAGTTGACCCAGTGAGCAGTTCGAACGCCTATTCTCTCCGCATCCTGTTCGCCGATGATGAGGCCGGTCTCCGGTTGGTCATCAAAAACGAACTCCAGAAGCAGGGACACGAAGTCACCGTCGCCGAGGACGGAGCCGCAGCCATCGCGCTGCTCGACGCACATAGCTACGATTGTGCGATCGTCGACCTCAAGATGCCCAACGTCGACGGCTGGGGCGTGATCGAGCACCTCAAGAAGAGCCATCCCGACACCGACTTCATCATCTCGACCGGCCACGGCAACATGCCGGAGGTCATCAAGGCGCTGCACCTGGGGGCCTTCGACTTCGTCCCCAAGCCCGCGAACCTGACCACCATCTCGACGGCAGTCAATCGCGTGGTCGAGAAGCACCGGCTGAGGAATTGCACGCTGGCGATGCAGAGCTTGGTGAAGTCGACCTGCGGCACGACCGACATCATCGGCGAAACGCAGTCGATGAACCGGGTCAAGAACCTGATCAACAAAATCGGCCCGACCGATTCCAACGTGCTGATTCTCGGCGAGACCGGGACCGGCAAGGAACTGGTCGCCCGCCGCATTCACGAGGTCAGCACTCGCGCCAACATGCCGTTCGTAGCGGTCAACTGCGGAGCCTTGCCGGAACACCTCGTCGAGAGCGAACTCTTCGGCCACAAGCGGGGGGCCTTCACCGGAGCCGAGACCGCCCGCAAGGGACTCATCGAAATCGCCAAGGGCGGCACGCTGTTCCTCGACGAACTCGGCGAACTCGACAAGCACATGCAGGTCAAAATGCTCCGCTTCCTGGAGTCCGGAGAACTGCGCCGCGTCGGGGAGAACGAGACAATCCACATCGATGTCCGCATCGTCTGCGCCACGAATCGCAACTTGCAGGACATGGTCTCCGAGGGCAGCTTCCGCGAAGACCTGTTCTTCCGCGTGAACACGTTCGAGATCCGCCTGCCCCCGCTCCGCGAGCGCAAGGAGGACATCCCCGCCCTGGCGCGGACGCTAGTCGCGCGGCACATGAAGCGAGCTGAGATCCCCGAAAACATCCTCGCTCCGGAAACCGTTTCGCTGCTCCGCGCTCACGACTGGCCCGGCAATGTCCGCGAACTGGGCAACGCCATCGAGCATGCGGTGATCCTGTCGGATGGGAAGATCATCCACGCTGAAGACCTGCCCACCAGCGTCGCTGGCAGGGCGTCGGGGGCCCAGTCCCGCCCGTTCCTGGTGACCAACTTTCCGCACGCCTTGACCCTCGACGACATCGAGCAGGAGGTCATCCAGCAGACCCTCGAAAAGTACAAGGGCGACAAACCCGCCGTCGCCGCCGAACTCGGCATCGCGCTCAAGACGCTGTACAACAAGATCAACCTCTATCTGTCCCGGCAGAAGATGTCGGCGTAGCTTCGTAGTGGGCGATCTGGCGTGCGGGCCCGCCCTCTGGCGACGGGCAGCGACATCTCATTCGCCGCCACGTAACGTTTAGCTGCGATGCGAAGTCTTCGAAGCGGAGCATTCGCGAGCCAACTGTATCGCAAGCGCGAGAACCACCCCGACAAGCGGGGTGGCGGGGAGATGATTTCCACCTGCCCGCGTAAGACCCCGCGCCGGAAGGCTGGGCGTGTCACAGCCGTTCATCTGACACGTCGGCGACGGATGTCAATGTCATGTCCGCAGAGCGTTGGCCGTGTCCAGGCACTCCTGGATCGAGGCCCGGGTCCACGCGACCAACTCCGCCTCCCGCCCCGGCTGACACAACTCGGCCAACTGGACCGGGTTCATCGGCGCGCCATACACGATCCGAATCGGACTGGGACGCGGCAACCACGCCCCGCGCGGGAACGCCTCGTACGCTCCCGCAATCGCCACCGGGATCACCGGCACATTCGCACGACGGATGAGGGCCACAAACCCCGGCTTCAGTTCGCGCAGACCTCCATCCAGCGAGCGCGTTCCCTCGGGAAAGATCCCGACCAGGAACCCCTGCTCCATCCGCCGCAGCGACTCGCGCAGACTCTCTGTCCCCGCAGACTCCCGGCTGATCGGCATCACATAAGTACGCTTGAGCAGCCAGCCGATCACGGGAACCCGGAACAGATTTTCGCGGGCCAAATAACTCACCGGTCGCCGCAACGGCAGCCCCACCAGCAGCGGGTCGAGGAAGCTCTGATGATTGATCAGCAGCAAGCCCCCGCCCTCCGGCAGATGCTCCATCCCCTGTGCCCGATACCGAAACCAGACCGTGAACAGCGTCTGAAAAATCTGCTGCAACGAGAACCAGATCCAGTTCCGCCGCAGCGGATCGGGAAGTGGCAGACGCACGACCGGTGAAGTCACTGCGGGCGTTGGCGGAGGAGTGACATCAGGCATGCGGCGGTGTGTCGCTGATCGTGGTGTGACTGAATGGTGGGTAGAACGTATGCCTCGTCAATGCCTAGATTTTGGGGTTGAGCCAAGCCCGCCCGGGAGGGCGAAGCTCCTGCTGAGCCGCGAGCCAGGGGACACGTCGTCTCGCGTCAGCGGCTCGGCAGGAGCCTCGCCCTCCCGAGGGAGGCGAATCCCCAAATAGTGCCCTGACAGGGCAATCGCCCCGCCCTTCACGACCCCAGCAACTGCTTCAGCACCGCGAGGTTCTCACGTGCGTCAAAAATCGCTCGGATGGGGATGCGAAAGCCGGTGACGACGCGACTGGAGATTTGGCCCGACCCCGACTTGAGCAACAGTTGGAATTGGCCATTCTCGATCACGTACTGCTCGACGGTTTCGGCGTGGGCATCGACAATCCAATATTCACCCACGCCGTGTGCTTCGTAATCGTCGAACTTGACTCCGCGATCCCGGGCTGCGGTCGATTTCGACAAGACTTCAATCACCAGATCGGGGACGGGGAACAACATGGTCTCCGGTTCAATGCTCGCTGCCTTCACGGGGCCGAAGAACACGACATCCGGTTCGTAATCGTTGCGGGGAAAAACGCACAGGCATTTTTCATCAAGGACTTCACCGAGCGCATGCATTCGAACATACGCACTCAGCAAGGACAACACATTCAACTTAGCCATCATGTGTCGACTGCGGGCGGGCGAGTGAATGACGATTTCCCCTTCAATGAATTCCACCTTCTGATCGTCCGACATCTCTTCGCGGAATTTCGTCCGGGCCAGGGCTTCCGTCTGGAGACGCTCATTCAGCGTCGCCACAATGTCGGGCAAACACGGCGATTTCAGGAGCGGGGCGAGGTCGAGCGTGGTCATGGAGATCAGCATACTCGGGAGAGATCGGACGCGACAACTCAAATGTGAGTCTGGGGCTCGCTCGGGTGTGCATCCCAAACGTCGGAGAATTGACCCCGAAGGGGTCACGCCCCGTAGCCCAGGGTTGCCCGCGCAGCGGGAAACCCTGGGTTGGCGACCGATGACGCGAGTTCCAACCCCAACGGGGTTGCGTCAGGCGAGGGACGCAACCCCGTTGGGGTTGAGGGGATGCCCCGGTCCGTCAACCCAAGGTCTTCCGCTGCGCGGCCGACCCTGGGCTACGAGACGAGACCCCGTGAGGGTCGAAGACCGGACGACCTCACGGTCCACCGACGTTCGAGACGCACACACGCTCGCTCCCCAATAGGGCGAGGCAATACGGCGCTGCTCAGCGGGCGACAAAATCAACCCGGTGCCTTGAACCGGAACCGGGCGCACTGGCTGAAGAACTCCAGCGGGTTGTCGTACACGACCTTGCGAATCTTCGCCTCGCTGTGGCCCCGGCGCCGCATCTCCATGATGAAGTCGGGCACCGCCAACGGGTTGCTTGGGCCCCAGTCGCCCGCCGAGTTCACCATGATCCGGTCGTCGCCGTAGCGCTCGATGATGTCAGCTGCGCGGGCCGGGGTGCATTTGGTGGTGGGGTAGAGAGTCATGCCGCACCAGAACCCGTTGTCTCTGGCGAGGCGGACGGTGTGCTCCTCGACATGATCGATGCAGACCCGGTTCGGTTGCAGGTCGGAACGCTCCTTCAGCATGTCGACAATCATCCGCGTGCCCTTGTACTTGTCCTGCAAGTGCGGCGTGTGGATCAGCACGAGTTCTTTCAAACTAGCGGCCAGTTCCAGATGCTCCGCGAAGATCGTCGACTCGTTCTTCGTATTCTTATTGAGGCCAATCTCCCCGATCCCCAGCACCCCCGTCTGGTGGATGAACTCGGGGATCATCCGGATGACCTCCCGCGAGAGCTTGACGTTCTCGGCCTCCTTCGCATTGATGCACAGCCAACTGAAGTGCTGCACCCCGGACCAACTGGCCCGCTTCGGCTCGAACTCGGTCAACTGGCGAAAGTAGTCGCGAAAGCCCTCGACGCTCCCCCGGTCGAACCCCGCCCAGAAAGCCGGCTCGCTGAGCGCCACGCACCCCATGCGGGCCATCCGCTCGTAGTCGTCGGTGGTGCGGGAGACCATGTGAACGTGGGGATCGATGAACTGCATGATGCGGCTCGGTGGAGAGATCAGCTGTGGGAAGTGGCGTGAGACCCAGCAGGTGGCCCAACCGGGTCTCTAAGCGATCCACTCAGTGTACACAGCAGCCAGAGAGCTTCCCAAGCCAGACGTGGGCGAGGAGGCAATCGCGTTTGAACCGGTCAAGAACATTCTGATCATTAACGACTGCCCAGCGACTGACTAAGTCCCAGGGCCTCTTCGCGCGTGCTGATCTCGCAGTTGAGTTGGGCATCGCGGACCGTGTCGAGCCACTGCTTAAACCGAGGTCCGGGAGCGAGGCCCAGGTCGATCAGGTCGCGACCGGTGAGGAGTTCCGGCGGGTTGATCTGATCTGGCGTGTGACGGGCTGCGAAGTCATCCACGAACTGAATCGGGGCCAGCGACAGGCACGCGGCAGTTCGCACGGCCCGGATCAGGCACCGCAAGTCTCGCGATAACGGATGCGCGAGAACTCGTTTTAACTGGGCCTGCGTCTGCTGCTCGGCGTTGTTCCAGCCGTCGAGATGCCCGACCAGCCAGGCGATCGCGGTCATCTCCTCTGCGGAGAGTTTCAGACGGCGCGTGATCTCCCACACCGTTCCCACAGAGTCGGGGGGTGTCCGAGGTTCGTGAGTGGGACAGTGGACTCGTTGCAGCAGAGCAGCGGTGGCGAGTTCGAAGTCGGCGGTGGGCGGGAGATGTTGCAACGTGATCGCGATCTGTTCGATCGCATCTCCAGCGAGCTGCGCCAGCACCTCGGGGAATATGACCTCCAACAACCCCGTCTCGACCAACAGCCGAAACCCCTGCACTCGCGTCCGATGAGCCAGCACCTTCCGCAGCTCCTGCGCGATTCGCTCCGCACTAACCACCCGCATCTCGGAAGCCATCTGCTGCACAGCGGCCAGCGTCGTGGGATCGAGATCGAACTCGAGCGTCGCTGCAAAGCGGACGGCGCGCAGCATGCGCAGCTTGTCTTCGGTCATGCGTGCGTGGGGATCGCCGATCGCCCGCAGCACCTTGCGCTGTAGATCGGCCTCTCCCCCGACATAGTCGAGTACCCGTTGCTCAAGCGGGTCGTAGAACATGCCGTTGATCGTGAAGTCGCGGCGCTGGGCGTCCTCTTCGGGAGTCGAGAAGGCGACCTCGGTCGGGCGGCGACCATCCAGGTACGCCCCCTCCGTGCGGAACGTCGCGACCTCCACCGGCTCGATGTCCTTGGTGGGAGGCAGCACGATGATCACGCCAAAACTCTCACCGACCGCCAGCGTTCGTCGCTTGCCGAACAGCGTCCGCACTTGCTCTGGAGTCGCACTCGTGGCCACGTCGTAGTCCTCCGCACCGCGACCCAGCAGCAAGTCGCGGACACACCCGCCCGCCCACAGCGCGACATGCCCCGCCGCGCGCAGCTGCCGCACGACATCGGTCGCGAACTCGCGTGAGGCGTCACCGGGCGGGGTCATTTACTTGGCCTTCGGTTTGAGGAGAACCCCCTCGGCGACGCGGTCGCTGGGGAAGATGATGACGCGGTCATGTTCGGCGAGTCCGTCGAGGACTTCCGCCTCGTCCGAGTTGCGGTGCCCGATCTGGATGATCTTGCGATGGGCCGTCTGGGCGGCATCGATGACGAACACCGCCCAGTCGGTCTCATGCCGGAACAGGGCACTCATCGGCACCTGGAGAACATCCTCGCCGCGCCAGGTCACGATGCGGGCCTCAAACCGAAACCGATCGCCGAACTGCTCCGGCACGGGAGACACCAGATCGCCGATGATGTTCACCCGCTGCTCCTCGACACCCAGGGCCGACACCTTGGTAAAGGCCCCCGGCTCGATCATCCGCACACGAGCATCCAGCACGGCCTCTCCGCCCCAATGCTCGATGTGCATCCGAGCCCCGGGGACGATCTTCACGGCGTCGGTCGACAGCACGTCGACCTCGAGTTCAATGTCGCGCGGATCGCCGATCTCCATCAGCGGAGTCCCAGCGGGCAGCACCGAGGCACTCTCCCGTAACACCCGCAGGATCTTCCCCTGGATCGGAGAGACCACGTCGAGGTGCCAACTCGCCGACGCCGATTCATCTCCAGGGGACGTGCGCACGAAGGCGGCCTTGGCCAACTCCAGTTCATACTTGGCGATCTCGCGGGCAAACTCAGCCGACCGCAACTCCTCCGAACGCATGCGGGCCAGCATCTGGGCGTCTTCGACAGCCTGATCGAAGGTCGCCCCGCCTTGGCGCAAACGCAAGCGGCGTTCGAGCATTGACTTGGCCGAATCCATCGCCGCCTGGGCAGCTACGGAATTGGCTTCTGATCGGCTGACCCCGGCCTCTGAAGCTTTCACTCGGGCTTCGGCAGAGGCCCGGTTTCTCGGGTCAAGCAAATCGGGATCCGTGGGCAGAATGGTCGCCAGCAGCGTCTTCCCCGCGTGGACCGGATCGCCGGGTTTGAGAACCACCCGCTGCAACTGGCCCGCCAAGGGAGTCGAGACGGTGTACTTCTCGCGAATGCGCGTGCGACCGTCCTCGTTCACGGTCACTTCCAGTGATCCGCGCGAGACGACCGCCCAGTCGACATCCAGCGGCTGGGGACGAAACGAATAGCCAATCGCCGCCACGACGGCGGCGACGAACAGCAGCGTGACGATTCTCCGAAACCAGGCCATGAAGTGCGTTCTCGGGCAGGAACTCCGCCGGGGAACAGGTATCGTAGAAGGTCGCTCGACCGTTCAACAGACTTGATCTCAAATACCAGCGCACCGAGTGTTTCGGCTTTGAGCCACGGGCCAATCCCCCTAGAATCGCCGCCTAGTCTGGCCCCCTGTACGGTTTCTGCCGTCGGAGTTCTCATGGATTGGCTCGTGGCGTTTGTCACCCTGACCGCGATGGAGATCGTGCTGGGGATCGATAACATTGTGTTTATCGCCATCCTGGTCGGCAAGCTGCCGGTCGAGCAGCAGGCCCGAGCCCGCTCGCTGGGTCTGATCGGGGCGCTCGTGACCCGCATTCTGCTGCTGCTGTCGATTAGTTGGGTGATGGGGCTGACCCAGCCGGTGTTTCATCTGACCGATCTGGGGGTGCCCGAAAGTTGGGTGACGGAGGAGGCCGTGGCACCCGTCTCCCATGCGGCGGTGGTCTCGGCTCCCGGACATGGCGACGCGAACGGCATCTCGGTGAAGGACATCATCCTGCTCATCGGCGGGGCGTTCCTGATCTGGCACAGCGTCAAAGAGATTCACGAAAAGGTCGAAGGCCCGCCCGCCGTGGATGAATCGATGCCCAGGCCCATCAGCTTCAATGCGGTCCTGATTCAGATCGCCCTGTTCGACATCATCTTCTCGCTCGACTCGGTCATCACCGCCGTGGGGATGGCCAAGCAGATTGGCGTCATGATTGCCGCCGTGATCGCGGCAATGATGGTCATGCTGGTGTTTGCCGGGAAGGTGAGTGCCTTCGTCGACAAGCACCCGACGATCAAGGTGCTGGCCCTTAGCTTCCTGATCTTGATCGGGGTGCTGCTAGTCGCGGAAGGGTTCGGGACCGCCATGAACAAGGGCTACATCTACTTCGCGATGGCGTTCTCACTGGTCGTCGAGGTCATCAACATGCGGGTCCGCCCGGTGGTCCATGAGCCGACGATGAGCGATGATTAAGGAACATCCAGCGGTGAACGGCACGGCGCTAGCCGCCGGTTCCCCTGACCGTTGTCCCACCAGAACAAGGTTCCTGGACGAACCACGGTGAGGGGAACCGGTGGCTAGCGCCATACCGCTCACATCAACTCATCAATTCATCACTTCAGGAGGAACACCCATGTCCGAAGCCATCGCCATCATTCTGGCCGCAGGCCAGAGCAAGCGGATGCTGTCCGAGACCCCCAAGGTGCTGCACCCCGCGTGCGGTCGCCCGATGGTGGAATACGTGCTGGACGCCGCGCGGGTGGCCGGGGCGAAACGGATCATCGTCGTCGTCGGTCACAAAGCGGAGGTCGTCGAAGCCGCCCTCCGGCACCACCCGGATGTCGAGTTCGCTCTGCAAGCCGAACAGAAGGGAACCGGTCACGCGGTGATGATGTGCCGCGAGGCCGTCGGCTCGCACAACGGCCCGGTTCTCGTCCTGACTGGAGATACGCCGCTGCTGAAGGGGGCCTCGCTCAAGGGGCTGCTTGATGATCTGCGAGAACACCACGCGGCCTGCGTCGTCGGCACCGCTCGCACCGAGAACAACCACGGCCTGGGCCGGATCGTCCGGGATGCCGCCGGGAACTTCCTCCGCATCGTGGAGCAGCGTGACGCCACCCCCGAGGAGCAGGCTATCACCGAGATCAACACCGGATGCTTCGCGTTTGACTGCCAGCCGCTGTTCGCCGCCCTCGCCGAAGTCCGCACCAACAACAGCCAGGGCGAGTTCTATCTGACCGACTGTGCGGAGATTCTCCGTCGGCAGGGGCGGGTCGTCATGGCCTCGGAGCGCATGGAGATCACCGAAGCGATGGGGGTCAATACCCAGGAACAACTCGCCGAGGTCGAACGGGTGATGCTGGCGAGCCAGTCGTAGGCGATATCGCTTCGTGACTCGCATTCCGCCTGCGGGGCGATCACTTGCCGGTGCCTGGCAGCGTTATCGAGGAGAGGGGCCGCAAAAAACTCAAAGAACGCAAAAGGGGGATTCTTCCTTTTGCGTTTGTTGAGTTTTTTGTGGCCATCCCTCCTCGGTGAATTCACTGCGGCCCGGATGCTGGCGCTTTACCCCAGATAATTCAGGAGTAGACCACGAAACACACGAAATACCCAGCGCAGCGTAGCCGCAACCAATATGAAGCGATCAGCCATCAGCGATCAGCGGTCAGCCAGAAAGCCGCATCCGTCGAGCCGCCCTCTGCACCCCAACGGGGTCG
>JAYTFV010000374.1:0-20889 GCA_043734065.1 Planctomycetota bacterium | reverse complement strand
GCGCCGCCCCAGGTCACAGTCACAAATGATGTCTTTAGCCCTGAAAGGGCGGAACTAATCGGAGAACCTCTCACGCTGCCTGGTTTCGCCCTTTCAGGGCTTTGAATTCTGATTGAATGACCTACCCAGGGCGGCGCTTCACGGCTGACGCCGTTCCGCTCTGCCCTGGGCTGATGTGTGGCTGCTGCTGCGGGGCGTCGGAGGACTCGCTGTTCGAGATGTCGAGACCAATGGGTGGCCACCACTGGGCTTGGGACATCACTGGGCCAGCATCGTGACTTAAGGCGGAGTGGTCACATCCGGCGTGGTGACGATCACCTTGGCTTTCATCTGGGCCGCATCCCAGATCCGCTGCGGGGCGATGAATACCGCCAGCGTCGCGACCGTGCAGATCACGGCAGCACACGAGGCGGGAGCGGGCATGTGTGTCGTCGTCGGACCGGTCCCGGGCTTGAGATACACCGCAGCCACCATCCGCAGATAGTAGTACGCCGATACCGCCGCGTTGAACGCCATGATGTACGCCAGATACCGCCCGAGCGAAGACCCCTCGGACCACGCGGCCAGGAACAGGTTCAGCTTCCCGAGGAACCCCCCCGAGGGCGGCAACCCGGCCAGACTGAACAGCATCACCGCCAACATCAGCGCCGCTGCCGGATGGTGGCGGCTCATGCCTCCCAGATCGTTGAGCGTTCGAATCGGGCGGTCGGCGGAACTCACCGCACACAACACGGCGAAGACTCCCAGCGTCATGATGCCGTAGCTCACCAGATAGAACAGCAGGGCGGCGATCCCGGTCGCCATCGTGCCACGATCCCCAATCGTCAGACCGACCAGCATGTACCCCGCGTGGGCCACGCTGGAGTAGGCCATCATGCGGTGGATATTCGTCTGCCGCAGGGCCATCAGATTTCCGACCAGCATCGTGAGTACGGCCAGCATCGCGAGCAGCGGCTTGACCAGATCACCGAGCAACTCCATTTGGCCATCGAAATTGGCCCCCGCCATGGAGAGGCTCAGCACGCGGATCAAAGCAGCGAAGCCGACGACCTTGGGGAGCGACGACAACAATCCAGCGGCGAAGGCGGGCGATCCCTGGAACACGTCCGGGGCATAGAAGTGGAACGGCACGGCAGTGATACGGAAGCTCAGACCCGCCACGATGAGGGCGACGGCGACGGGGAGCAGTTGCGACATCTCGCCCGACTTTCCGCCGTGGACGGTGGCGGCGATGCCGGAGAAGTGAGTGGTTCCGGTGGCTCCATAGAGCAGGGCGAACCCGTACAGCACGAGCGCCGACGAAAAGATGCTGAGCAGGAAATACTTGATCGTGGCTTCCTGGGACTCGCGATCCCGACGGGGCAGGGCCAGCAGCACATACGTCGGGATGCTGACCAGTTCGAGACCCAGGAACAGGACGACGAGATCGTTCGCGGCAGCGGTGAAGTTGACGCCCGCGAGGATCGCCAGCAGCAGGGCCTGGCACTCGGCGGCCTTCGAATCGTCGACCTGGCTCCACAGCAGCAAGGCGATGATGGCTCCGAACCCGAGCGTCGTGCCGCGAATGAAGTACACCAACCCGTCGAGGCGGAACGGCCCGTCGTTGACCGGCACCTGCACCGACTGCACCCAGAACCACCCGGCCACGGCGATCGCGAACAGCGACAGCATGCCCCAGCGGTGGCGAATCCCCGGCACCGTCGCTCCGGTCTCGCTGACCAGGAACGGCGCGGCCAGGAACATCACGCACACCGTGGCGATAAGCACCACCTCGGGCAGCACCAGGTTCACCGCAGAGTTAATCGACTCGAATCCCACAACGCACCCCGTGCTTCACACGACTTCGAACTGAACTGGTTGGCCGCGACTTTGTTTCTGGAGTGTCGCCTTTCGCTCCGAGAAAGGACGGTCTTTCGCGGAGCGAAAGACGACACCCCTGACGACTCGGTCCCTACCGGTGGACTGCCGACAGCGTCTCCGGAGTTCCCCCGCTGGGCCGGATGTCCGTGCTGCCGTACCCGGCGACGATCCCCTGAATGTCGGGTTTCATCAGGTCGATGAACGGCTGAGGCGCCACGCCGATCCAGACACACATCACGGCCAGCGGCAGGAACGCACACGCCTCGCGCGGGCTCATGTCCTTCACCGGATCGTGCACATCGTGTGGTTCCCGCAGTGGACCGAAGAACCCCTGCTGCACCATCGTCAGCATGTACCACGCTCCCAGGACCACGCCCGAGGTGCCGATCACCGCGTAGAGCGGGCCGACGACGGGCACCTTGAACATCCCGGCCAGCGACAAGAATTCACCCACGAACCCATTCAGACCCGGCAGGCCGATACTCGCCATCGACGTGAAGACCATCGCCACAGCGATCAACGGAATCCGGTTGGCCAACCCACCCAGGTCATCCAGTTGCCGTGTGTGATACCGGTCGTAAACCATCCCGACGAGGAGGAACAGAGCCCCCGTCGACAGCCCGTGGTTGATCATCTGCAAGACGCTCCCCGTCACTCCCTCGGCATTCAGAGCGAACAGCCCCAGCATGCAGAACCCGAGGTGGGCCACCGAGCTATAGGCCACGAGCTTCTTGATGTCCCGCTGTGACAGGGCGCACAGCGACCCGTACACGATGCCGATGATGCTCAGCGTCGCGATCAGTGGCAGGCCGACCTGCTCGCACGCCTGGCGATAGATCGGCAGGCAGATGCGGAGGAAGCCATAGCTGCCGAGTTTGAGCAGCACGCCGGCCAGCATGACGGAGCCAGCGGTCGGGGCCTCGACGTGAGCCAATGGCAACCACGTGTGGAACGGGAACAGCGGCACCTTGACCATGAACCCTGCCGAGAGGGTCAGGAACAGGATCACCTGCGTCTCGATCGGAATTGGATGAGCGGTGAAGTGTGCGGAGAGTGCGGGGATCGAGAACGGCGTCGTGACGCCTCCCTTCACCGCCGTCAACACGAGGGCCACCAGACCGACCAGGGTGATGAGACTGCCCACCAGCGTGTACAGGAAGAACTTGATCGACGCATGGTTCCGCTGCGACCCGCCCCACAGCCCGATCAGGAAGAACATGGGGATCAGCGTGAACTCGAAAAAGACGTAGAACAGCAGCAAGTCGAACGCCAGGAAGACGCCGATCAGACACGCCTCCAGCACGAGCAGGCAGATGTAGAAGTCGGCGGCCCGCTCCTTGATCGTCTCCCACGAGATGAGGACCGCGCTGATGGTCAAGAGGGCGGTGAGCGCAATTAGACTGAGGCTGATCCCATCCGCTCCGAGGTAGAACTCCAGCTTGACCGGAGGGGGCGCTTCCACTCCGTACACCGGCATTTGCGAAGAGTAAGTCAGCCACGTGTGCCGCCACTCGACGAGCGGCTGCGAGGGCGGGCTGGCCTGCGTGGGCAGCATTTCCTGGTACTTGGCCACGGTCGTCACCGCGATGCACAGCGTGACGACAGAGCCGACTAGCGCCATCCAGCGGGCTGTGTTCTGACCCGCCGAATCGCGGAACAGCATCAGCAGCACCGCAGTGGCCAGCGGCAGGATCATCAAGGCGATGAGGAAACCGATCATCGGGAACGGCCAGACTGTTGAGGGGGAAGTGGTGAGTGGTGAGTGGGGTTCATTGGCCCGCGAACAGTTGCATCACACACAGGATGCAACCGAGTACGGCCATCAACATGGTGGTCGCGTAGGCGGGGGTCAGTCCGCTGTGGAGTCGGCGGGGGGCCTGACTCATGAAGCTCGGCAAGGCCCCGAACGAGTCGACGACTCCGTCCAGGAGGTACTTGTCGAACAGGGCACAGATCGTCGCCAACAGCCGTAGCGGTGCGACCAGGATCGCCGTAAAAATCTCGTCGAAGAACAGCTTGCCCTGCGAGAGGGCGAACAGCGGACGCAGTCCGCTGGCCAGCTTGGCCGGGATCTCAGGGGACAGGACGTACCACTTGTAGGCGATGCCGATGCCGGACAGGGCGATGATCGCGCTGAGCAGCATCAGCCCGAGGTGCATGTGATGTTCGGCGGCTTCCGGCAGTCCCGGGGTGGCCTCGAAGTAGACACCGAACAGGTGTAGCGGTCCGACGAAGCCGATCCCGACCGCACACACGGCCAGGATGCGCAGCGGCCACGCCATGGCCGGTGGGGCATCGTGCGGGCGAGTTTCAGTATGGGCATCGTCGTGCGAGTTGTGAGCTACAGCATGCCCGTGACTGTCATCGTGCGCCCCATGACCGTGCGGTTGCAGCGCCTCTTCCGGAAACTTCTCCGGTCCCCAGAAGGTCATGAAGTACGCCCGGAATGTATAGAACGCCGTGAGCAGCGCCGTCAGCACCGCGACCGCGAAGATCACCGTGAAGAACGTTTTGTGTTCGCTGTGCATGCCATTGGCCAGCGCGGCCAGGATGTCGTCCTTGCTCCAGAAACCGGCCATCAGCGGGAACCCCGCCAAGGCCAGTGCCCCGCACAGGAACGTCCAGTGCGTGACCGGCAGGGCGTGCCGCAGCCCGCTGAACCGCCGCATGTCGATCACGTCCCCCATCGAGTGCATCACACTCCCCGAGGCCAGGAACAGCAGTGCCTTGAAGTAGGCATGCGTGAAGAGGTGAAACATCGCTGCCATGACCGCAAACGTCGCAAACTCTTTGCCAGCGGCGGCGGCTCCCAGAGCCATGAACATGAACCCGAGCTGGCTGACGGTCGAGTAGGCCATGACCCGCTTGAGGTCGTACTGCGTGAGGGCGATGAGGGCCGAAATCAACGCTGTCGTCGCCCCAATGGCGGAGACGAAGAGTTGGACGTTCGGGGCAAACATGAACAGCGGCGTGCACCGTGCCACCAAGTAGACGCCCGCCGTGACCATCGTCGCCGCATGGATCAGGGCGCTGACCGGAGTCGGGCCTTCCATCGCGTCCGGCAACCAGACATGCAGCGGGAACTGAGCCGACTTGCCCATCGCACCCAGGAACAGCAGCAGGCAGATGAGTTGGAGCGTGCCCGGGTTGGCGGCGTTGATCGCAATGAGCCTGGCCTCATCAAACAGCACCGACTGGAAGTCGACCGAACCGAACGTCGTCCAGATCAAGAAGATGCCGGTGATCAGCCCGAAGTCCCCGATGCGGTTGATGACGAACGCTTTCTTGGCGGCGGCGGCGGCACTCGGCTTCTGGAACCAGAACCCGATCAGCAGATAGCTGCACAAGCCGACCGCCTCCCAAAACATAAACAGTTGCACGAAGTTCCCGGCCAGCACGAGCATGCACATCGAGAACACGAACAGTGACACCGCCGCGAAGAACCGGGCGTAACCCGGATCGCCGTGCATGTAGCCGCTGGCGAAGATGGCGACCAGCAGACTCACGCCGGTGACCATCGCCAGCATGATGGCGGAGATCGCATCGGCCCGCAGGTCGAGTCGCACCTGCATCGTCCCGATGTGGACCCACTCATATCCGGTGGCGATGGCTCCCTTTTGTGGAGAGATGATGTGCTCGTGATGGTGTTCGAAGTTCGCTTGCGCTTGCTTCGGATAGGAATCAAACACAGCCTGCCCCGCCTCGGTCAGCCGCTCCTTAAACGTGTCAGGCACGATCGCGACTAGCAACGCCAGCGAGCAGGCAAACGCCACCGCCAGCGCGGCCACGCACGGCACGTGACTCCGCTCGCCCAGAAACAGCTTGCCGAACAGCGCGATGAATCCGGCTGCAATCAGCGGGGCACCGGGGATCAGCCACAGGATGAGTTGAGCGTAATCAGACATGGGTAGGGGTCTCCTCGCGGCTAGTGCGGGTTGGTTGCAGAGGAGTCTGGGGGTCGAGGGGGAGGCCAGCGGGGGTGAGAATCGGCTGAGCCGGGTGGATGTTCACTTCCGCCGGTCCGGAGGTACTGTCGAGGCCGACTGGGGACGGCAGGTCGTCCTCGCGGAGGGCACTCCACAGATCCATGTCGAGCGACTTGGTGCGGTGGTACAGCGAGAGGATCAGGGCCAGGGCCAGACCCGCCTCGCAGGCGGCCACCGTGAGCACGAAGATCGTGAATATCTGTCCCTCGTTGTTGTTGTGCAGCTTCCCGAAAGTGACCAGCGCCAAGCCGACGCCGTGCAGCATCATCTCCGCCGAGAGGATCATCAGGATCAGATTGCGACGAGTCAGAAACCCGATCGCTCCCAGAGCGAAGAGGGCGGCTGACACCAGAAGTGTGGGATGGATTGTGCCGTTCATAGCGTCCCCTGTGCCCGACGTGGGGCTAAAGCGATGGCTCCGATGCTGGCGATCAGGAGCAGTGTCCCGGCGATTTCCACCGAGAACAGGAAGTCACTGAACAGTGCCCGACCGAGCCCTCGCAGCTCGCCGATCTGCTCCGTGGCCCGTGGTTTGCTGAAGCGGTGAGGACCGGTGGGAAGGGGCGGAGGAGGGGGATCGTCGTCATCGTCGGGAACCCATCCTGATCCGTCATCGACACGGGCCGGAGTGGCCCCCGGTATTGCTGAAACGGCGATGGCTTGACCAGCCCGGTCGTGCTTTTGTTTCGCGTGCTGCACGCCCCACGACTGAAACGTAATCAGCAACATCCCCAGCAGCGTGAACGCGATCACCGACGCGACAAACGGCTGACGCGAGGACTGGTCGTACCCCGACGCCCCCGACTGCTGGGCCAGCATCATCACGAACAGGAACGTCACAATGATCGCCCCCGCGTACACGATGATCGAGGCTGCTGCCAGAAACGGAGCCGACTGGAGCAGGAACAGGCCGCAGACGCAGAGCGTGACCAGTGCGAACCAGAGTGCTCCGTAGACCGGGTTCTTACTGGTAATCATCAGCACGGCGGCGATCAGGCAGAACGTCGAGATCACGACGTACATCGCCCCGTTGATGTCCCTGTCCCCGGCGACCAACTGGAAGCCGAGGGTCAGTGCCCCCAGCGCCGCCAGCGCGCCCAAGGGACGGATCGCCCGCTTCCCCGGCATCATCAGCCACACGCCGCACGCGCCCAGCACGAGCGGCAGCAGCAAGGCCCAGTGGTGTTGAATCCATTGCATAAGAGTTCTCAGTCGTCGGGGAAAGTTGTCAGTTCTCAGTCGTCAGTTTTCAGTCAGAACGTGTCAGTGGATCGCCCCTCTGGCCGACAACGAATCACTGACAACTGATAACTCCCACTCACTTCTTCTCGATCTTGTTGTTGACATCATCCCAGGAAGTCCTCATCTCGGCGGTGCCCTGGATGACCCCCGAACTGACGCTGCGAGCCGAACGGTCGTCGGATTTGACGGTAGTGGCCGGGGACAGGGCGGGCAGTCCCTCGAAGTCGGAGGCCGGGCCGAGTCGACCGCGATGCGTGCGGACCGGATCGTGGCCGGAGTCCTTCGTCTGATCGAACACGCCGAGGAGCTTCTCTTTGTCGAAGATCATCTCTTCGCGGGAAAAACCGGTGAGGTCGTAGAGGTGCGTCATCTCGATCGCATCGACCGGGCACGCCTCTTCGCACATGCCGCAGTAGATGCAGCGGAGTTCGTCGATCACGAACGACGAGGGGTACTTGTCGCGGTCTTCCCAAGGAGCCTGCGCCCCTTCGATGGCGATGCAGTTCGCCGGACAGGCTGTGGCACACATCATGCAGGCCACGCACTTGACCCGTCCCTGGTCATCGCGGTTCAGACGATGCACGCCGCGATAGTGCAGCGGCAGCGTCGGCTTCTCTTCCGGGAACTGCTCGGTGGTCGGTTTGTAATGTGTGACGTGCCGGAGCGTGGTCTTCAGGCCGGTGAGGATCGCGGGCAGGAACGTGGCCTCCCAGAAACCGATGACCGGCTCTTCGACCCAGGTGATGTCTTTGTTGTCGATGGGCATGTTGAGCTTTGTTGGATCGCAGGTGTTGTTGTGGATGGTTCGTGCGCGACTGGCGGCCACTCGCTACTCAATCTTCCTCGCCAAGTCCTCAATGTTGGGTTGAAGTCGATCCAGTTGGGACTGGTTGACCTTATTCCCCTTCTTGCCGGGCAGATCGTACTTCCCTTCCCTGAGAGCATACAGTGGGATGCCAAGAGAACTGGAGACAACCGAGGCTGTGTTGGCGTCACGGACTTCGTACTGGAACATGGACTTGAATTCAGTGGTAGAGCGAGGCGAAGCCCCACCGTGGATGCAGAAATTGTTGGGGTGTTCCTGCCAGACCGTGTGAACTTCTTGGAAGATGGTGTTGACGACCGACCGGAAGGCGCTGGCCGAACTCCCTTTGCCTTGGGTGAGCCGATTTCCGATGTAACAGAAAATCCCTGGCAGCCGCATATTGAATTCTTCCGACCTCAGATGGAAGTCGGACTTCTGCTCACCGACCAATCGAGAGATGCCATAGACCAGAGACAGCACCGACCGGACAGCCCGCTTCGATGAGCCATCTGCGGAAAACGGAATGACAAGACGATCAGAGGCCGACAAAGCCAGTTCGGTGTAGATGCCAAAGCTCGGATTGCAGTCGATGAACACGGCGGACGAAGAACCGTTCCATGCCGTCTTAATGTCCTCGATCAGGTCGCGAATCCAGCCGTGTACCAGAGCCCAGGCATTGTCCGGTCCAGGCCGCAATGCGTTCGACACACGGGAGGCCAGTACCTCCAGCGATTCGTCACCGACCACGAGATACAAGTTCGCAGGAATTCGTGGGTTGATCGTACTCACCTGAGTGACGTAGCCCGATCCGCATCGTGGGTTGTTGTAAGGACTCACTGTTCGTTCGCGGATGTATCCAGCCACGGTCCGGCGCGGAACCTTGGAGGAAAGATCATCAAGGGCCTGCTCCCCCTTCACGATTCCGCCTAACAGCATCCCGGAGGAGTTGGCCTGTGGGCAGAGATCGACCACGAGCGTCTTCTTGTGTGGATGCAGACGTGCATACTCACATGCCATTTGGAACGTGAGGTAGCTCTTGCCGACGCCCCCCTTGTTGTTCCAGAGGGCATATGTGTATGTCGCCATGATTGTCTTCATCTTTCTAGTGAGCATGAGCCACGTGGCCGCCGGTGTCGGACGGATGCTTCTCGCGGCGCGGGGCACTGTTCAGGGCGTCCTGAGCTTGCTTGACTCCGATCGCCCCGGCGATCAGGAACAGCAGCACCGAGAGGATCGTCAGCCACCACCGCGACCAGCCGAACTGCAACACCGTCATCACCGCCACGACGTTGGCCGTCGAGAGCGGAATCAACACCTTCCACGCCAGGCCCATCAACTGATCGAAGCGGAAGCGGGGGATCGTCCAGCGGATCAGCATGATCACGAGGATGACCGACAGCACCTTGCCCATGAGCACGCCAATCTTCAGCACCGTCCAAAGTACCCCGACCGAGCCCGGTTCGGCGATTCCCGGGAAGTGCCAGCCGCCGAAGAACAGGATCGCGGTCAGGAAGCTGATCGTGATCACGTGCGTGTATTCGGCCAGGAAGAACAGGGCGAACTTCATCGCGCTGTACTCGGTGTGGAACCCGCCGACCAGTTCTTGCTCGCACTCGACCAGGTCGAAGGGGAGTCGATTCGATTCGGCGAGGGCGGCTGTGAAGAAGATCAGGCAGGCGAGCGGCTGGGTCCAGAAGTACCAGCCGGTGATGCCTCCGTTGGCCTGATTGAGCAGGATCTGTTCGATGTTCAGCGTGCCTCCCAGCAGAGCAATGCCGAGGACCGACATGCCGAGCGGGATTTCGTAGCTGATGACCTGGGCACTGGCTCGCAGCGACCCGAGGGCACTGTACTTATTGTTCGAGGCCCATCCCCCCAGGATGATGCCGTACACCGCCAGCGACCCGATCGCGAAGATGAACACGATCCCGATGTCGATGTTCGGAGCGATGATGAACCGCATGAACGATGGCTTACCGTCTACCGGACCAAACGGCACGACGGCAAAGGCGAGCATCGTCGTCAACGCGGCGATACACGGGGCCAGGATGAAGAGCTTCTTGTCGACATACTCGGGGATCACGTCTTCCTTCAGCAGGAATTTCGCCCCGTCGGCGATCGGCTGCAACAGTCCCCACGGGCCGACGCGGTTGGGGCCGATGCGGTCCTGCATGAACGCCGCCAGCTTCCGCTCGACGTAGATCAGGTAGGAAATCACGCCCAGCAGCGTTCCCATCACAGCGGCGATCGTCACCACCGTCGGCAGTTGAGCCATCAGGAATGACCACAGCCCGCCGGACTCAGCCGGGGTGGCGTCCGTTGCGAAGGTCGTTAGTGAGGGAATCATTGAGGTCATGAGAATGTCCGTTGAGGGACGAGCCACTTGAGTTCAGGAGGGGTAGAAGTCTTACGACTTCTGCTACGTGAGGACGGGTTCCGCAGGCACAGCCGCTGGTCCCATGACCACACCGTACTCGCCGAGTTTGCCATCACCGAGTGAGCCGAAGGCCGCCGGGATTGCCTGTGCGATCTCGGCCCGCAGCTTGGCAGCGTTGAACATCGCCCCGCGCCCGGCGAGTTCCGACAGAATCCGCCCATCGGGTCGGGCTTCCAGCGGGCCTTGCAGCGACCGGTTGATCGCCTGCACCAGACCGGAGTGGTTCACGAAGCTTCCGTCGCGTTCGGCGAACGAGCCGCCCGCGAGGACGTAGTGGGCCTTGGTCGTGAGCGGGGACGCGAGCAGGTCGAGGACCGCGAGGGTCTTGACCTTGCCAAGCTTGCTGGCTGTCGCGGCGTTGACCTCGGCGTTCGGGTCACCGCCGACCACGAACAGGGTCTCGTAAGTGGCCGCGTCGAGGATGCGCCCGGAGGGGATCACGTCGCCTTGGAAGTGTTTCAGGATGGCCTCGACTCCCATGCGGTTCGGAGCCTTCTCCGCCCGGATCGTGAACTTGACCGGTTGGACTGGTTGACCGTGGACATCCTTGGGGTAGGTGTCGTTCTCGCCAGCCACGCGGGCCGGGGTCATGGCGAGCGTGACATCGGGCGAGATCCCCTTGAGCCAACTCGCCAGCAGGTACGCCTCTTCCACCGTCATCCACGGGGAGAAGATCGCAGCCACTTTCTGCGGGGCCGACTTGGCTGCGGACTGGAACGCCTCCCGGACACCGGCCAGGACTTGGTCCCAATCGGTGCTGACGACCGAGCCAACGTCTTTTTTGGCGGGGAGCGAGAGCCGGTTCTCGGCGTGGATGTACTTCCAGCCGAACCGACCCTCGTCACACATGAAGCTCCCCTGGGCCTTCGGGTTGTAACGCGGCTTCAGGCGGTACACCGTGTCGTTGTTCTGGTCGACGTTGATCGAGCAGCCGGTACTGCAATCGGGGCAGACACTCTTCTTGCTCTTGAGCCACCACACCCGCTGCTCGTACAGAAAGTCCTTGCTGCACAAGGCCCCGACCGGACACAGGTCAACGACGTTCCCAGCCAGTTTGTTGTTGCACGGCTCGCCCGGGAAGATGTCGATCTCTTCGTGCGTGCCCCGGCTGGAGACTTGCAGTTCAGCAGTTCCGCTGACCTCGCGCGTGAACCGCACGCAGCGGGTACACATGATGCAGCGGTCGGTGAACAGCGTGATCTGGTCGCCGATGTAGTCCTTGTCCGGCTTGATGTTCTTCGGCTCTTGCAGGCGGCTGTACCCGCGACCGTATTCGTAGCTGTAGTCTTGCAGGCCGCACTCACCGGCTTGATCGCAGACGGGGCAGTCGAGTGGGTGATTGAGCAGCAGGTACTCGAGGGTAGCCTGCTGAGCGGCTTTGACCTTCGGCGAGTCGCTGATGATGACGGTGCCGTCCTTGACCGGCGTCTGGCAGCCGGGGACGAGCTTGGGCTGCATGGCGATGGAGCCGTCGGGCTTCTTGTCGCCGACCTCGACGAGGCACATGCGGCAACTGGCCACGACCGACAGATCGGGATGCCAGCAGTAGCTCGGAATCTCGACATCGGCCCTCGCGGCGGCCTGAATGCAGTTCAGCCGCTCGGCAGCGCCGATTTCGACAGGCTTGTTGTTGATGGTGACAGTGGGCATGGGGTGGGCGTTCGATGAATGTTGTGCGGATGTCAAGGAGGTCAGAAGTGTTCCTTCGACTAGGAACTGCCTCCTGGGTGGGACTGTCCTTGGAACTGACTGTGATTCGGGAATGGCGTGCCTTGGACTTCCTCAACGATCAATTGACAGATTGGGACGTTGGGATAAAGGCTGATCGGTGCTGGCCCCAAATTCGAAAGCTCCAGCGTGATCGTTCCAGAGAAACCACTGTGAATCGTGGGGGCCGTGAAATGAATGAGGAGTCCACAGCGGGCATAGGAACTTTTGCCCTCGATACGCCCGGCTAGGCACTGGCGACCATCATTCAGGATTGGAAAGTGAACTCGCTCACGAGTCTTCCCCAATACGAATTGTCCAGGTTCCATCACGTACGGTTGATCAGACCTCAGTTGTCTGCTGACCGCATAGGCGTTGAACAGATCCACAAACTTCCCGCGACTCAGATCGATGTTGATCGGCAGCCGATTGTTCTTCGGAATGAAGGAGATCTCATCTCCCAGTTGAAGATCCACTGACGAAGTCTGATAGGGGCAAGATCCATGTTCCGGGCGCAAGGGCATCGGGACCGGATCGATTTCGAGTCGACCGTCCTCGATCGCAGCCTGAATCGCCACATTGGAGAGGATCATGCTTCGACCAAATCCCTCTCCACGTCATCTGGATGAGCAACGATTGAGTCGCTGTAGTCTGTGGGAAGAATGATCCAGATCATCCCATTTTGTTCGTACATGCGAACACGAACTGCTCCCATTTGACCGATCTCACCACGTACCTTGTCCACGGGAACCCAGTTTCCGTCTTCTGCTCCGTCCGCTGAACGGTACAGAATGCCACGTTCATCGCTGAACGCGCCCTTGAGAACCTTGCACTTGAACCATGCTTCTTCCATCGTTGCCTCCTTTTCCTAGTGTGCCCCGACCGGGTACGGCGTGACGCTCTTTCGGCCCGAGGTGATGTACTCCTCGAAATCGCCTCGGAACTTCTGGATCGCGTTCTTCACCGGCCAGGCGGCTCCGTCGGACAGGCCGCAGATCGTCGTGCCGGGGATGATCCCCATCGAGGCGGCGACTTCCGTCAGCAGGTCCACGTCCCGCATCTGGCCGTTCCCCGAGCGGATGCGTTCCAGGATGCGCGTCATCCAGTTCGTCCCCTCGCGGCACGGCGTACACTGGCCACAGCTCTCGTGCGAGAAGAACCGGGCACAGTTGTATAGCACATCGACCATGTTTGTCTGGTCATCAATCACGACGACGGCTGCGGTCCCAAGGCCGAGACAGCCCGCCTTGCCGGGGCCGGCGAAGTCGAGTGGGATGTCGAGTTCTTTGTCGGACAGGAATCCCATGCTGATGCCGCCGGGGACGACGGCCTTGGCCTTCCGGCCCTTCCAGACGCCGCCCGCATGTTCGTCGATCAGTTCGCGAGCAGTGACTCCCAGCGGCAGTTCGACGCAGCACGGCTTGTTGACATGCCCGCTGACGGTGTAGAGCTTCGGGCCGTAGCTGCCGGGGTCGCGGGGGTTGGCCGGGTCGGGCTTGATGCCGATGGATTGGAACCACTCTTTGCCGCGACTGAGAATGTGGGTCACGCAGCAGAGAGTCTCGACGTTGTTGACGATCGTCGGCTTGCGGAAGAGGCCCTCGATGGCGGGGAAGGGCGGTTTGATGCGCGGCCAGGCCCGCTTGCCTTCGAGGCTCTCAATCAGGCCCGTCTCCTCGCCGCAAATGTAGGCTGCGGCCCCACGATGCAACACGAGGTCGAGGTCGAAACCCTTGCCGAGAATGTTCTTCCCGAGCAGCCCGGCGGCGTAGCACTCCTTGATCGCGGCATCGAGACGGCGATAGCTCAGCCCGTACTCGAAGCGGATGTAGAGGTACGAATTCTTCGACTTGATCGCGTGACAGGCGATGGCGATGCCTTCGATCAACTGATGCGGGTCCATCTCCATCAGGATGCGGTTGTTGAACGTGCCGGGCTCCGACTCGTCGGCGTTGATGCAGAGATAGATCGGTCCCGGATGGTCCTTGGGCAGGAAGGTCCACTTGAGTCCGCACGGGAACCCGGCCCCGCCGCGACCGCGCAGACCGGAGTCCTTGACGAGGTTGGTGACATCGGCGGGGGCCATGTCGAGCGCGTTGCGCAGCGCTTGATACCCGCCATCCCGCTGGTAGGTCTCCAGCGTATGGCTATTCGGCGTGTGGATGCGGGCCAGCAGGACGGGTTCGAATGTGGGCACGGGTGGAGTTCTCAGTTCTCAGTGTTCAGTCGTCAGTGACGAGGAGTTTTCAGTCGTCAGTGTTCAGTTGTCAGTCAGAGAGACTCATCGAAGTCTTGGGCAGAAGCAGCAACTCGGCCTCTTCCGCAGAGACCCAAGCTGGCTTTCCGTCCTTCCATACTGCCATCGGCTGTTCGAGTCCCTTGTGGAGCCGGATGGCCGATTCGATGGCCTTCCGAGATGCAACCTTGATGATCTCTGCGTCGCGTTCGAGTTCTTCGTCAGTGGCTGGCATCGATCAGACTCCATGTGTGCGGACAGACGACTTGAGTGGCACGACCGACCCCTCCTTGTGCGATGAGGCGGATGTCTGCCTTCTCGGTTCCGTCCAACACGCTCCAGCGATCCATCAACGGCAGGTACAACTCGAACAGGTTCCTCAACCCGCCCGCGTACCGCCGCCGAATCACATCGTCTGGAATGTGATGACCACCGACTCGCACCCGATCCGTCACGCGCTGGATCGCCATCTCCGCTCTCGGCAACCAGAGGTAGACTAATCTCGTCCGGTAGCCTTCCGCTTTGAGCTTCTTGATCCAGGGGGCATAGGTCCGAGCGGCCAGCGTGGTTTCGAACGCGAAGGACTTGCGACCAGCCGCCAGTTCTTCGAGTCGCTCCCACATCAACCGCCCAGCTTGCAAGGCCACTGACTCGGGCTGGAAACCCGACAGCCCCTTGGCAATCTCGTCCGCGTTGACGAACTCCTTGATCCCCCATCCATGTCTCAACAACCACGGAGCTAAGGTCGACTTGCCCGCTCCATTGGGACCGGCCAAGACCACCAGCTCTGGAGCAGTTGAGGCCATCTCACTTCAGCCCATCGATCAACTTCGACGCCGAGTCGACATCGAGCGACATGTGGCAGTCCTCGTCCACCAACGCACACGGGGCGCCTTCGCAGGCTCCCAGGCACTCGGCGAACTCCAGCGTGAACTTGCCATCCGGAGAGGTCTCCCCCGGCTTCACGTTGTACTTGTGGCACACCTCGCCCAGCAGTTCCTCGCCGCCCCGCAACATGCACGAAATGCTGCGGCAGAACCAGACGCGGTGCTTGCCCAGCGGGTGGTGCTCGTCCTTGAAGAAGTTGTAGAACGACATCGTGTCGTGGACTTCAGACGGATGCAGTTCCAACAGCTTCGCGATCTCGCGGATCGACTCCGTCGATACGCAGCGCAGGGCGTCATGCACGATGTGCAGCGCGGGCAGCGTCACCGCCCGCTTGTTCGGGTACTTCGGGAACTCGGCCCGAATCTTCTCGCGAAGTTCTTCGGTCAGGGCACTCATCGGTCAAGCTCCGCGGCAATGATGTTCAGACTTCCCAAGACCGCCACGACATCGCTCAGCTGATGTCCGCGAATCATGTGCGGGAAGGCTGCGAAATGGATGTAAGAGGGGGGACGGGTGCGGGCCCGGTAGGCTCGCGGACTGTCCTGTCCCACGATGTAGAACCCGAGTTCTCCGTTGGGGGCTTCCGTGGCGGCGTAAATTTCTTCGTGAGGGACTTCGTAGCCCCGGTTGGGCATGTTGACTTCGAAGTGCTGGATCAGCCCCTCGATGCTGCGATAGACAGCGGGCTTGGCGGGCAACACGACGCCGGAACCCACATCGACGTTCACTGGTCCGCCGGGGATGTTCTCGATCGCCTGCTCGATGATCTGCAGGCTCTCGATCATCTCCTGCATGCGGACCAGATAGCGGGCGTAGCTGTCGCCGCCCTGCGAGCAGATGACCTTGAAGTCGAAGTCCGGGTAGGCCAGGTACGGCTCGTCCTTCCGCAGGTCGCGGACCACTCCGCTGGCCCGCGCCACCGGCCCGGTGCAACTGAAGCTGATCGCGTCCTCCTTGGTGAGAACGCCGATCCCCTTGGTGCGGTCGATGAAGATGCGGTTGCGGGTCAGGAGCTTGTGAACTTCGTCGTGAGTCTTGCGGAACTGTTTGGTGAAGCTGCGGACCTTGTTGACCCAGTCCAGGTTCACGTCGAACATGACGCCGCCGACGCGGGTGTAGCTGGAGTGGAACCGCTGGCCCGAGGCGTACTCGACCATGTCGTAGATCAGTTCCCGCTGCTCGAAGAAGTACAGGAACGCCGTGAACGCCCCCAGGTCCAGAGCACTCGTCCCGCAGTTCAGCAGGTGGTCATGCAGCCGCATCATCTCGGCCAGGATCGTCCGCAGGTACTTGCACCGCGGCGTCAGATCAATGCCCAACAGCTTCTCGACCGCATGGTGCCAACTGATTTCGTTGGCCAGCGGCGACAGATAGTTCATCCGGTCGACGATGGTCACGTACTGGTTGAAGTCGAGATGCTCCGCCAGCTTCTCGAACCCGCTGTGCAGGTAGCCGATATGCGGAACGGCGTCAATCACGCGCTCCCCATCCAGCGTGAGCACGAGCCGCAACGTGGTGTGGGTAGCCGGATGCTGCGGCCCGAAGTTGAGGGTCCAGTGATACTCCTGGTCAGGAGCATCCGGAGGCATCGTGTGGGTCGCTGTCAGGGGCATGGGGTGGAGGGTTTATGGTTTATGGTTGAGGGTTGATCGAAGGAGAGCGGCAGGCGTGAGTGTGTCGAGTCAGGTGGCGATCTGCGGAACGGGATTCTCTCAAGAGGATGTTGTGGGCGAAAGGGACCGTTGGATTCCGCGTTCGGCCAGCAGAGCGAGCATCCAACACTCCTCCATTGCGGGAAGTCGCGGACACGGGGCGCGGGAGTAGTCCAGGCGAGCATAAGCCCCATCTTCCCAAGCGGCGTCGACGAGCGGTTGCAAGTCGAGGTGGATGTCCCGATCATTCTTCCGCAGCGGAATCCGGATGACAGGCAATCGCGATTCCAAGGGAGCCTTATAGGCTTCCGGAGCCCACGGTGCGTCCGCTCGCACGACACAGATGCGATAGGGCGCACGATAGTCCGGCGGAATTCGATCATCGCGGACAAAGACCGTCCAACCGCCACCGATGAGCAAATCAATCTCGACGAGATTGGCACCGCCGCCCAGCAGATTGAGCTGCTTGCGACGAAACCTCTCGCGGGCCAGTTCGCTCTCTTTGTTGGACGGGCTGAGGATTTCGATTGACGTGACCAGCCGGTCATCATCGATGCTGGTGATCACGATGCGATGCAGCGGCTCTGGTTCATCAATGGCGATGAACGGGACTGCCACCTCGGGTGAATCCAGAACAGATGTCCCGGATCGAGAGACGCCGGAACCCTCGTTTTGCACGACGGCCACATCGGGCCGATAGTGGCGGGTCTCGAAGTCGATCTGGACGGCGAAATACTCTTCGATATCAGCGATCAGCCCCTCGGGGAGTTGGGACTGCAGCTGTCGCCGGGCGTGAACGATCATCGTGGTGTGGGCACCGCCCCACCGGGCTTCGAGAAACGGGTCCATTCCGGGGAAGGGCGAGGGCATGGGGGATGAAGGATGAAGGGTTGAGGGTTGAGGGTTGAGGGGCTACCGATGGCGGAAGTCTGACATATCGCGAAACAATTCAGGCAGGGGGAGTTCGAAACCGGGAAGGACATCGTCTCCGGAGAGCGATTGCGATCCCTGCAGGTGAAGGGAAGTGCCATCCGCCCGACGAACTTCCACTTCATTAGTCTCCGGATGAATGATCCACACGAGGCGAACCCCGGCAGCCAGATACTCGGCGGATTTCAGAGCGACCTCGTAGGCGAGGTCATTCGGTGACACGACCTCGACAGCTAGATCGGGAGTGACTCGGATATGACCCGCTTCGTACTCGGCATCACTCATTCGACCCCTAGCAAAGAATGCCACATCCGGGCGGCGGACTTTTCCAGGATCAGCGAAGCACTGGATGCTGACCTCAGTGATCACATACCCCAGACGCCGAGGAACCGCGAAGTTGACGAGTTGCGAAGACAACCAAGTCGCGAGCCAGAGAGACTTTCCACTCATCCCGCACTCCACCAATTCGCCATCGACAAGTTCGTACCGATTCCCATCGGGCAGCGTGAGCAATTCCTCGGGCGTGGTTCGGTGATGGGCGACGGTGGACATGGTGCTGGCGTTCTGTCTTTGGCTGACGACTGAAAACTGACGACTGTAAACTTCCTCCCCCCTAACTCTCCGACCGCGTAATCACCGGGAAGTTGTGCCGTTCGCCGCGACCCTTGAGCGGGTAGTCCTTGCGGAGGGGGAAGGCTGTGAATTCGTCCGGCATGAGGATGCGGCGGAGGTCGGGGTGGCCGGTGAAGGTGATGCCGAACATGTCGTATACCTCGCGCTCCATCCAGTCGGCCCCCTTCCAGAGGGTCGTGACCGTTGGCAGCGTTGGGTTCGGATCGTTGACGAACGTCCGCACGATCAGTCGCTCGCCGGTCGTCATGTTCAGCAGGCAGTAGACCAGCCCGAACCGGTCGCTGGCTCCCTCGTACTCCAGGTAGTCGACACAGGTGATGTCGACCAGCATGCTGAACCCGTGCGAGTTCTTCAGCGTTTCGAGCAGCGCCAATACCTTGTCCGCCGCAACCACCACGCGGCGGTTGTCGCGGAACTCGCTCGTGGTGAGAGCGAACTTGTCGAGGAGGGGTTGCAGGTCGGTCATGGGGGGGAAGTTCTCAGTCGTCAGTGGTCAGTTTTCAGTGGGGCGGGGCAGGTTAGACAGTGGGTTTGCGAGTCAGGGTCTCAGTCACATCGACTTCGAATCCGGGCAGCAGTTTCGATACCGCTTTCTGTCCAAACTTGTATTTACCAACTTGCACATACTTGGTCTCGCTGAGGGCAAGTACCGTGATCGTGGAGGTATCGGGATCGACAATCCAGTACTCCGCAATCCCCGCTTTCGCGTAGTCCCGGCGTTTCTGAATCAGATCTCGCTTTCGACTCTCATCACTCGGGCTGACAACCTCCATGACAAGGTCGGCTCCCTGGGGAGGTGCAACCAGATTTTTGGGGATCTTCTTGGCTGTGAAGTAGGCCACATCCGGCTCGCGAATCTTGTCGGGAGCGACTCGAATCCGGAGGGGAGAATACATGGCAATTCCCAGCCGGTATTTTCGAACATGGGCCTGCAGCAGTTCATGCAGGTACATGACAATGAGTTGGTGCTGAAAGGTAGGCATTTCCAGGAATTCCAGCACGCCGTTCGTGAACTCAACCAACTGATTAGTATGAAGTGCGAGATAGTCCTCTTCCAACCATTCACCCTGCGTTGGATACAGCCTCGCCAATTCCCACACCGGTTCTCCCCGGCGGGATCGAGGTTCCTCGATTGGCTTGACTGTGGTTCGCATCGACTGATTGTTTCTGGATGGTGATGTGGGTCTGAATGCTGCTGCGGGCTCAGTGGGAAATGGCCTCGGCGACATCGATCTCAAACCCGGGGAGCAACTGGGATGTCGCGATCTGTCCGATCCTGTACTCGCCGACAGTTTCGTAAACTTCGCCATCCAGAGCCAGCACCGTGATCGTCTCCTTCGCTGGGTCGACAATCCAGTATTCTGAAACTCTCGCCAGCGCGTAATCAAGACGCTTCTTGACCAGATCGCGTTCGCGGCTCTCGGGACTGGGGCTGACCACTTCCATCGCCAGATCAGCCCCCTCGGGCGGGATCGTCGTGTCTTCGGGAAGGCGTTCCTTGGCCAGGAACAGGACATCGGGTTCGCGAATCGTCGAGGGGGCCACTCGAATCCGCAGGGGGGCGAAATGAACCGCGCCCAAGCCCCGTTGAAGGTTGTACTGGTACAGCTTGTGGTAGAGGGCTGCAACAATGAGTTGGTGTTTCCGCGTCGGGACCTCAAGAAACTCCAATACACCTCGGGTGAACTCGATCAACTGATTTGTATGCAGGGCTAAGTAGTCTTCTTCTGTCCATTGCCCCTGAGCAGGGTACAGCCGCGCCAACTCCCAGACCGGTGTTCCCGGACGGGATCGAGGTTCCTCGATATGTTGTTCAGCGACCGACATGAACACTCCCCATTTGTCCTTTCGACTGATGTCATTCTACATCTTCGGCGGCTGATAAATCTCCAGTCCCTCGACCAGTGTTGCCGCCCGTGCCCGGCGGACTTCTTCCAATTCCACCGGAATCGGGCCGGTCGCCTCGGTTCGCTTGGCGAACTCGCGACCGTCGAACGTGCCGGTCTGCATGATCTTGTTCTGCATCTCGATGATCGCCGCGATCAACTGCTCCGGTCGCGGCGGGCAGCCGGGGACGTAGAGATCCACGGGGATGAAGCGGTCGACGCCCTGCACCACAGCGTAGGTATCGAACACCCCGCCCGTGCAGGCACAGGCCCCCATCGAGATGCACCACTTCGGCTCCGGCATCTGCAACCAAATCCGCTGAAGCACCGGCAGCATCTTCATCACCACGCGGCCGGCGACGATCATCAAATCGCACTGCCGCGGCGAAAACCGCATCACCTCCGCTCCGAACCGGGCGAGGTCGAACCGGCTCGAAGCCGTCGCCATCAACTCGATCCCGCAGCAGGCCGTCGCGAACGGCATCGGCCACAAGCTGTTGGAGCGGGCCCAACTGGCGGCTGCATCGAGCTTCGTCATGAAGACGTTGGCGGGCAGGCCGGGTTGTTTCGGCAGGTCGACCATGGTTCACCAATCCTGTGTCAATCAACTGTTCTGATAAGGCGGGC
>JAYTFV010000373.1:0-11167 GCA_043734065.1 Planctomycetota bacterium | reverse complement strand
AAGAACCGGCGGCTAGCGCCGTGCCGCTCACGCAATCCGACCGACCCTCGGCTGTTGCTGCGTGACGCAGTGAATCGACCCCAGGCCCCAGACGAGGGCGGTGGAGTCGATGCCGACGACGCGGCGGGTGGGGAACAGGCTCTGGAGGATATCGATGGCCTCCGCATCTGGTTTCGGGGAGCGGTAGGTCGGGACGAGGACGACCGTGTTGGCGATCAGGAAGTTGGCATAGCTGGCGGGGAGGCGAATTCCCTTCACGACCAGCGGATTCGGCATCGGGAGTTCGATGATCTGGATTGGACGATCCGATTGGTCGGTGACGCCCACCAACCGTTCGCGGTTCTCGCGCAAGGCCCGGTAGTTCACGTCGCTGGAGCTTGTCTCGACGATCGTGACGATCGTATTCGCGGCGACGAAGCGGGTCATGTCGTCGACGTGCCCGTCGGTGTCGTCCCCCTCGATGCCGTCGCCGAGCCAGATGAACTTCGAGACGTTCAGGGACTGCGAGAGCGTCTGCTCGATCTGCTCTTTCGAGAGGTGTGGGTTGCGGTTGGGGTGGAGCAGGCAGGCTTCGGTGGTCAGCAGCGTACCCAAGCCGTTCACGTCGATTGAGCCGCCTTCGAGGATCATGCCGGGCTTGAAGCAGGTCTCCTGGAACTCATCCGCGATCCGCGAGGGGATTAAACTATCGCGGTGATAATCCTCGTACTTGACGCCCCAGGCGTTGTAGTCCCAGTCGAGGACCGCTCGCTCGCGAATCCCGTTCACATCGCGCACGACGTAGATCGGCCCGTGATCGCGGACCCACGCATCGTCGGTCGGGTTGTAGTGAAACCGCACTGCGTCGAGGTTGACCTTGGCCGCAGTGAGCAGGTACTTGACCCCCTTGGCCATCACCGGGTTCGAGACGTTGATCCGCACCAACTCCGACTCGGCCAGATGTTTGGCAATCTCGACAAACACAGCGGGCACATCATCAAACGCATCGGGCCAGGTGTCGCGCCGGTGCGGCCACGAGAGCCACGTGGCCTCGTGCGGCTCCCATTCTGCGGGCATGCGGTAGGGCATGAGGGGAAGCCTAGGGCCTATGGCTTAGGGCCTAGGGCCTAGGGCCAGAGGGAGGAAAAGGGGCAAGGAAAAGGGGCAAGGGGGACCAGGCCGGACCATCGGTCCCTTCTGGCTGACTACTGACGACTGAAAACTGACAACTCGTCTCCCCTCACACCTGCTCCGATGGTGGAGCAATCTGCACCTGCATCGAACTGAGCAGCTTGGTAATCGCGGCTTCCTTCTGGTTGATGAAGAAGACATTCTCCAGAATAATCGGACGCTGTTGGCCTCCGGGGTTCAGGATCAGGCGGCCCGACTCAAGCAGCACGTATTCGAAGATGTCCTTGATCTCCTTGTCGATTTTCAGCGTGCTGGTCGGCAGCCGCTCCAGATCGCTCAGGAACCCGTGGTGGTGCAGCAGTTCGTTCTGACGGACTTCCCAATCGTCGAACTTAGTGTTGATCTTGACCCCCATGTAGATCAGCAGCATCGCCACGATGTAACAGTAATAAAACATCGCGTTGGCCTGCGGATGCAGCTTCTTAATCAGGTGGGTCACGAACGGCAACAGGTCGGGTTTGTACGTACTCAACAGCATCACCCCCAGAATGAGGGCCGCAGCCAGGGCGGCCAGCGTCAGGCTGGTCGTGCGAGGAAAGTCGAACGAGATAATCACGAGGTTCAGGGCCAGCGTCATCAGAAAGGCGGCTGCGGCCATCGTGGGTCCGACGACGAGAGGCTCCGCTTTGGCGGGAGCGTTCGCCTGGGCCTTGGCGGTGTCGGGGGTCTTCGCATCAGTCACTGGAACCGTCGCCGTCGCCGACGTTTTTCCAGGGAGGTCCATCGCGGCATTACCCCAGACCTGCATATAGAAACCGGCAATCATGGCCACGATGAGCGAGGGGTAGAGGAAGACCACCTTGGGGTAGGAGACCAGGATGACACCGCGCTGGTGCTTGTCGGCGGGTGGAGCGGCGGGGGCTGTGGACATATCGACCTCGTGGTGCGGGGACTGTGTTGGGGGGACTGTGTGCCGGGATCAACGGATGGCGGTCAGGGTCGTGTCGAAAGAAGTGAACGCCATGTCGCACGACCCGACAACCCTGCGCATAGCTTAACGATTAACACGCTTCGAGAGATCACAGCGGGGACGGATTTTCTCGAACTTCGCGAGGAGGAACTCCGCAGTCCGAAATTCGAAGCACGAAATTCGAAACGCAGGAATGATTTCGAATTTCGAGTTTCGAGTTTCCCCCTCATCAGGAAGTCGCTCGTCTCTGGCGGTTGAAGACCTGCAGCGCGGGCTTCGCGGTCCCGTCGGGACGCAGGACACCGGAGTGCGGGTAGCGATGGGCCAGCGAATCGCCGAATGAGTTGAGAAACACTCCTGTCACGGCGGGCTTGGCAGCGATCAGCGGAACGAACTCCTCCAGCCACGCCGCCTGGGCTTCCTCACTCCAGTTCATACGCCAAGTCCCATTCTGCACCGGGCAGTTCCCATACGCCGCCGGATCGGGACCGATCCCCGAGGGACAGGCCAGCACGACGTGCAACTGAATCCCCAGCATGCTCCATTGATCGATGAGGCGAGAAACCGCCAGCCGTGTCCGTGTCAGCGAGCCGGGCGGCCCATAGCCCATCGCGATTTCGAGCGTGACCCCGGAGAGTCCCAGATGCGAGCGGAGCAGGGCATCGACCAGTTGGAACGGCGAGAGCCGGTGCTGCCCCAGGGCGAGGTATTCGCCCCACGGCTGGCCGACTCGGACAAAGAACTGGGCATCGCTGTCGGTCCGCAGCGCGGTCTCCATCGCGCGGGCGATGACCGCCAGCCGGTGATCTTCGGACAGAGACAGCGCCCCGCCGAGGTTGCCGTACGCGGCCACCTCCCAGATGCGGATGCGTCCGATGTAACGGTTAATCGCGGTTTCGACAAAGTCGCACACGAAGCTCGGGAGATTCAGTATATCTCCGGACCAAGGGGCGAGCCACTTCGGGAGTCCGCCGGTGGTGAAGTCGAGCAGCGGCCCACCGATAATCGCCATTCGAGGATCCACACACGTCTCGATCAAGTGGTCGAGTAACTCCCACTGGTATTCTCCCTCGTCCGGCTCGATCCACCGCCATTCAATCGGGACTCGCGCAGAACTGAACGTCCCCACAAAATCGTTGCGGGCGTTGAGAGCCGTCGCATCCAAGGTACACCCCAGCAACGACGGGGCGGCAGCGACGTTGGACCGATTCCCCGAGGTCCGCTGCAGCACGTAGCTCTCGATCAGGATGTCCGAGGCATCGAGCGACTGTTTCAATCCGGACAGCACGCTCGGATTGCTCGTGGCCGGTTCGTCCTGGAAACCGCTCGCAGCGGCCAGGAATTGGAACGCCTGCCTCTGGATGGTGCGGTAGCGGTCAGGGATACTCATCCGCACCATTTCCCAGGCGAACGCCTGCTCCCGGACCTCACCCAGACAGCCCCGCAGTAATTCGACTCCCAAATGATACGGTCGCTCGCGCTCGGGCAGGGAGGTCGTCGAAAGCACCACCTGGCCGCGTTCCGGGAGAGTCACGGCGACATGTGCGGTGGCGCTCTCGGAACTCTGGCGAAACAGATTCAACACCCCGTCCCGCACCTCCGGACGCGTCATGTGGACGCGACCATCGACTCCCGTAATATACGCATGGGGAACCTTCCCCGATGGGATCAGGCTGGGCGGTTCGATGCGAAAACGGAGGACGCCCATGCGATCCCAAACAGGAGATTCAATTCGACGAGACACACATGACAAAAGCCGAATTGAGTTTTGTCACCCCGACATGTGCCGGAGTGTATTCATGTCCACGCAGTCCAGCAACAGACCATCCAGTTTAGCCGCGACGCGAAGGCTCCTCGCCGCGGAGCGCTCGGCCGTCACCCCGCCGGCTTCGACTTCGCAAACTCCGCCATCCGGCGTTTCATCTCCTCGGGAGCGACATCCTCAATATGTGTCGCAATCGACCACGAGTGACCGAACGGATCGGTCAGCATCCCCGAGCGGTCTCCGTAGAACTGATTCTGCACCGGCTTCTTCAGCATGGCTCCCGCAGCCAGAGCCCGTGCGAACACCGCATCCACCTCGGGAATGTAGATCAGCAGACTGACGGGCGACCCGCCAAACGACTGCGGGCTGCGAGCCTCCATCTCGGGGAACTCGTCCGCCAGCATGACGTGGGAGTTGCCGATCTTGATCTCGGCATGCCCCATTCGGCCATCCTCCATCTCCAGCCGGAAGAGTTCGATCGCACCAAACGCCGCCTTGTAGAACTCGATGGCCTTGGCAGCACCCTTCACGATGAGGTACGGAGTGACCGAGTGATATCCAGCCGGGATTGGGGAAACGCTCATGGGAGAATCGCTTTCGGAACAGGAAACAGACAGTCCACGCCCCCCAGTATGTCGTCCCCGGCTGGTAAATCAATCGATGACGGAGAGAGAGGAATACCCAGCGCGGCCAGCCCACCGGCTCGTCTGCGGCTCGGTTCGCTTCCGCTCGCCGCTCGCGAGCCGCAGACGAGCCGGGCGGCGTCAGCCCCCGGATTCTGTCGCTGCGTTCGCCAGAACGCGGGCGGCCCGCACTCTGGCGAGTGCGGCTACCAGACCAGTCGACACCGAAATCGAGCGTCGCTCGGTCCGGGGGCTGACGCCCACCGGATCGCCTGCGGCTCGTTCCGCTTTCGCACGCCTGAAAGGCCAGAGAATCTCACTCCGTCAGACCCGTCCGGCGGGCGAATTTTGGCCCGCTTGTCCGTATCCCTCTTGTGACATCTTCGCTGGCGACGTAACTTGATCCTATCGCGGATGATCGGTGGCAAGACTGGCAATGTGACTCCGCGACAGCGGGGCAGGGGAGTGGTGCGTGTTCGATTGGCGAAAGCTCTGGCAACCCACCAAAACTGAGTTGCGGCAGTTCTGGGGGATCGAATGGTCGACCGAAGGGTTGGTCGGGGCGGCAGTGCGCCTGGAGGGCGGCAAGGTCGCGCTCTCACAGACTTTTTCAATTCCCTTTACCCAGGACCGCACCCCCGAACGGGCCGCAGCCGATATCGCCGCGGAGCTGGCCGAGAAGACGATGGCTCTGGGGGCGAATGCCGCCTGCGTCGTGGTCGTGCCGCGCGAGACGGTGGTGGTGCGGCAACTCCAGTTGCCTAATGTCCCGGCGGACGAGTTGCCAGCGCTGGTGAGCTTTCAATCGGCTGCCAAGTCCTCGACTCCGACGACGGCGATCGCTGTCGATTACGTGCCACTGGGGGCACAGGGGGACGGGCAGGCGGTCCTCGCGGTGACGCTCGATTCCGCTCGGGTGCAGCGGATGCGCGACTTGCTCACGCGGGCGAAGCTGGAACTGATCGGGCTGGAGGTGAGTCCGTTCCTGATCGCGGAACTGGTGGCGCGCGAGGAAGAGCGGGGCGGGACGCCGGATGTGCCGACGCTGATCGTCGCGCAGTCGGGAGACCGGGTGGAGATCTCGATCCTCGACCAGCGGCGGGTCATCGCCACACATGCGGTCTGGCTCCCCGAGGGGGACGCGGCCCGGCATGTGTCGCCGCTGCAAATGGAGATCAATCGCTGCCTGATCTCGCTGGGGCAATCGCATCCCGGCGTCGAGGTGGATCAGGTGTACCTCGTTGAGGACGAGGAGGCCGATGAGGCGGTCGTGAAGGCCCTGCACGAGCGCTTCGGGGCCAAGGTGCATCCGCTCGACTTTGATCGTTTCGACTCGCCAATTCCGTCGAAGAACCGGCTCTCGTTCGTGGCGCTCATCGCGCGCGGGATGGCGGGTGAGGCGGGAATGATCCCGCGCGTCGACCTCGTCAACCCGCGGAAGCCTGCCGAAAAGCCGGATCATACGAAACGCTATCTCGTCGCGGGCGGGGCGGCGGCCACATTGCTGGTGGGCGGGACGTGGTGGAACTTCAGCTCGCAGATGTCGAGCATGGACGATGAGATTGAAGTCCTGACCAAGGCAATCAACGACAAGCAGGCCGACATCAAGAACGGGGCCGCCGACCTGGCCGCGGCGAATCTCCTCAGAAACTGGAGCGAAGGGGACCAGGACCAGTTGGCCGTCCTCGATCAGTTCCACCAGTTGCTGCCGGGGACCGATCGGCTCTACTTGACCGACCTCAAGTCGCTTCCGAGTTCGGGGGTCAAGCTGCTGAAGATGACGGGCACCGCTCGCGCGCGGGGCCGGGATGACTACGACGATCTGTTGCAGAAGCTGGCCGACGCGGGGTGGACGGTCAAGTCGCCGCCGCCGCTGGAGACCCGGAAAGACCCCGACTACCCGTGGCAATTCAGCGTCGAAGCCGAACTGCCTCGACCCGTCGAAGCGAAACCCACAGCGGAGAAGCCCGCGACGGCCACGGCCACCGCTCCGGCTCCGGCCACCTCCCTCCCCGAAACCGACCCCAGCTGAACAGGAGACATCGCATGCAATACCGCGAAAAACTCCTGGCCGGTGGGCTGGGGGGAGCTGTGCTGTTGTGGGGCGGATTCGGTCTGTATGACAGTCAGATTGGGGAGCCGTTGGAGTTGAAGGACGCCCAACTGGTCCAGACCCAGCAGAGCTCGCGTGACACCTCCACGGAATGGAAGGGGCTGCTCAAGTCGCAGAAGCTGGTCCGCGATGCGGTCCACGACAGCCTGCCTCCCCGCCCGGAAGATGCCCAGCGCGTGTACCTCAAGTGGGTGCAGGAACTGGCGGAGTTGAGCCATTGGAAGGCGATCACTCCGAACAAGAGCCTCGATGCTCGCACCCAGTTCGGGAAGATCGGCGTCAAGGTTCCGGTGACACTCACCGCGCAGGCCCGCCTGTCCGAGGTCGCCACGTTTCTGTGGCACTTCGAGCGGACCGATCTGTTGCAACGGGTCGCCTCGTTGGAACTGCTCAGTCCCAGTGCCGATGGCGATCCCGAGTTCACGGTGAAGATCACCTTGGAAGGGATCTCGCTCGCAGCCGCACAGACGCGGACGCGGTTGTTTCCCGAAACGGAACTGGCTTCGGCGATCGATGACACGGTTCCCACGATCCACGTCGCCAGCAGCGCGAGCTTCCTCGCAAAGCCGCCGTTCCGCATCCGCATCGGTGGGGAGTTCGCCACGGTCATAGCAGTCTCCGGAAAGAGTTGGACACTGACCCGTGGCGTGGATGGCACGAAACCAGTCGCTCATCCGGGGAACAGCAGCGTGGAGTCCGCTCCGTTTCGCGCTCCCGAGCCGGGACGCGAGGCGGGGATCGCCAGCTACAAGCAACTGCTGGAGCGTTCGGGATTCGTGAAGCCCGGTCCGCTGATCGAGTACAAGCCGAAGCTGGCGTCGGAGACCGTCCCGGCACTGACGCGCGGCGAGCCTTGGCTCGCCGAGTTGAAGGTCGCAGGCTGGAATCCGACGTGGCCCGATGCGGAGTTTGAACTCGTCAAACCGCCGACCGGACTGAAGATTTCATTGGCGGGGAAGCTGGAGTGGGTCGTCCCCGCCGAGGCCGAAGCGCGGGATTACATCGTGAAGGTCATCGCCCGCGCTGGCGAGATCGCCAAGATCGAAACCGACATTCGCGTGACCCTCCGCGAGAAGAACCGGCCGCCGAAGTTTGAGCCGCTGACGACTCCCTTGCGAGCTTTCGTGGGGCGGCCGCTCAAGTTCCCGGTCGTCGCGAAAGACGAAGACGCTGGCACGCGGTTGACCTATGCCTTAGCGGGGCAGGTGCCAGCCGGGATGACGATCGACACGGGCCGAGGCACGATCAGCTGGACACCAGTCGAGACCGTCGAGGCCGCTCCGTTGTCGTTCCAAGTGACCGCCACCGACAATGCGTCGCCCGGACTGGTCGCCACGCTGGAGATCAAGGGTCAGGTCGACGACGATCATGCGGGGCTCACCTACCTGACAAAATGTTTTGACGACGGAAATAGCCGGTCCGCTTGGCTGCATGATCGATTGGCGAACACCAAGCTCGATATCAAGATCGGCGACACCGTGAAGGCGTCGGAGATGGAGTTCGTGGTCGACTCGATCGACAGGGAAGGGATCGCGATCCGCTCAGGGGCCGTTCGTCAGCGGGTCGAACTGGGTCAACATCTGCGGCAGGCGAAGACACTGCCCGCCGCTCCGACGATCCCGCCGCCACCGCCCATGGCCGTCCCGCTGGAGAAGTCACCGGATGCCGCACGCGAGTGAAGTTCGAACCGGAGCCCGACTGCACTTGGGCCCGCTGGCCAGCGGGGCCCAGGCGGGTCGCTGCTTTGGCGGCATTGGGATGATGGTCGCCGAGCCAGCGATTGCGTTCCGCGTGGTCGAGCATCCGATGGAGCGCTATGTGGGGTGTTCGCTGGAGACGAGTGAGCGGATTCGCCGGTTGCGAGTCGCTTTCGAGGGGCCGGTCACTGGTCAGCCGAAGCATGACAGGCAGGAAGCCTATCCCACGGGGAGTCCGCTCTCTTGGGAGTTCGACACTCCGCCGGTCGAGCATGCCGGGTTCGGGACCGGGACTCAGCTGAGTCTGGCCGTGGCGTCGGTCTTGGCCAGACGCGAGCTTGCCCCGTGGCCGACGCTCGCAGAGATCGCCCAGCGCTGCGGGCGAGGCCGCCGTTCGGCGATCGGTCTGCACGGGTTCGAACAGGGGGGCTTCCTGGTCGATGCCGGTCAAGCGGGGCAGGGGAGTCTCGGGGAATTGGCGGTGCGGTTGCCCGTCCCCGAGGCGTGGCGAGTCGTGATCCTGCGGCCCCGCGACTCGGGGCTGGGACTCCACGGAGCGAAGGAACTCGCAGCGTTTGAAGCTCTCCCGCCGATGGCTCCGGCGCTCACGGATCGACTCTGTCGGCTGACGCTGATGGAGCTGCTTCCCGCTCTGCAATCCGGCGACTGCCTCGCCTTCGGTGTAGCCATCGCGAAGTATGGGCGGGCCATCGGGAACTACTTCGCTCCCATACAAGGCGGCGTGTTCGCCGACCCGCGCGTGCGCGAACTGGATCGCGTCTGGCCGGAACTCGGGCAGCGGTTGGTCCAATCGTCGTGGGGGCCAGCGGTCGTGACGTTTGCTCCGTCTCAAGCCGCAGCCGACGCTCTGCGTCAGGAAATCACGGAGCGGAGTGGTCAGCAGCATTGGCAGATCGACGTGGTGTCGCCCTTGAACCAGGGGGCCACGATTCGCGAGTGGGCCGTTGAGCGTTGAGCGTTGAGCGAAAGAAGCACCCTCCCCCCTCCCCAGTCGATCACCCCTCACCCCTCAACCCTCAACGATCTCCCTCATGCTCACACCCGCCGAACTCGTCGCCCGCTGCCAGATCGTCCTCGCCCATGCGTGGATGGTTCGCACATTCGTGAAGCACTCGACAGAAGTCGAGGACTTCCCGGAGTTGATGGGGATGGTCCGCGCGGTGTTTGATCTGTCGCGGGCCGTCGAGCCTCGCGTTGGCGCCCCCGCCGAATACTTCACGATGCTCGACAAGAAGCTGCCGGAGTTGCGTCGCGCGGTCGTGAAGTTTGCGATCGATGCTTCTCACGCTTCCACCCATACCAACTTCGCTCAGGCCGTGATCTCCATCCGGGCCAGCGCCGATGAGTTGACGGGTTTGCTGGCCGAGGGGCTGCGACAGACTTCGACTGTCAAGGTGCCGATTTCGGTGACAAAGCCGATCCCCAAGTCAACTCCCGCACCGAGGGGTTCGCTCCCCGGCAGCGACTCGGGAAACTTGCCGCTCCCCCCGCCGGTTTGACGCCTTGCCTCTGTCAGCGTAAGCTCGCCTGTGCTGGGCTGAGGCGTGAGAGATGTTCATCCTCAGCGGGTCAATCATCGGGTGGAATCAGGAGAGATCATCGTGCGGCACTCACGTTTACACTCCGCGAGTTGTGTTCTGTCACTGGGCCTGCTGGGATTCGGTGGCGCGGGACTCTTCGCTCAATCTCCGCCGCCCGTATCGCGTCCCCCCGCCGGGGCTCCCGCCAGCGGAGCTCACGCGGCTCCCGCCGGCGGGCCGGCCAGCGCTCCCGGAGCCACCACAGCTGCGGGACGAGCCGTCGTGATTGAGCGGGCTCCGGTCCGATTTCGAGACGCGGCCCAGTATCAAGTGCCGCTGCATCTGGAGCCGGTCCGCCAACTGAAATTGGCCGCGACGGTGGATGGAGTGATCCTCTCCGTCCAGACCCAGGTGGGGCAAGAGGTCACGCCGCAGGCGGAAGTTCTGAGGCTCGATCCGAGCGACACTCAACTGAAACTCTCACGGGCTCAGGCCGCGCTGAAAGCCGCCAAAGCCGACCTCGAAGCGGCCACCTCCAAGCCCGCTGCCGAAGCGCGAGTCGAGGTGGCCGAGACCGACCTGAAGATCGCGGAACTCGACCAGAAGCGGACCGTCATCCGCTCTCCGCTCAAGGGACTCGTCACCGCTGTGCTGGTCGTGGAGGGGGAATACGTCCATGCCGGACAACCGCTGGCCACGGTGATCGATCCGAGCCAGTTATTCGTCGAAGTCCCGATCGACGGCAAGACCCAGAAAGCGGGCGACACGATTGAACTCAAGGTCGAAGAAGCGAACGTCCCCGCCAAGCTGGCCGTTGTGCTGCCGCTGGGGCCCAAGCTCGACCCCTTGCGTGAGCTGTTTCCATCCCCGGCGATGGGGCGAGTTCTGTTAGACAACGCCACGGGGAAGTGGCGCTCGGGTCAGACGGTCTACTCGGGGATGATCCCGCGGTTGCCGGTCGCGGAAGTGCCGACGACATCGATCGTGAACGCCGACCAGGGCGGTCGCAAGGTGCAGGTCATTCGCGAAGGGTTTGTGCGGGATATCATGGTCCAGTCGTTGGGGCAAATGGGAGAGGATCACCTGTTTGTGAGCGGTCGCTTCGGGGCCAGCGACGAATTGATCGTCAAGACCTCCGAAACACTGCTGGATGGAGCCCGAGTGACCAGCAAGGAAGCGAAAGCGGCGGCGGCGGGCACACCGACCACTCCGGCGACCAATTTCTAGTTCGACTGTGGGAGTTCAGGCTTCAGCCTGTCTTGATCCTTCACTCTTCATCCCGAAGGGATTCCAGCCCATAGCCGGTGGTGAGCGCAGCGTCACCACCGGTCAGCGGGTGCCCCTCCCA
>JAYTFV010000372.1:0-4700 GCA_043734065.1 Planctomycetota bacterium | reverse complement strand
GCCCGGCCCCGCCGGCCACCCCAACGCCGGAGCAGCCTGAAGGCTGAACTCCCACGTGTGATTACTCATCCCGCACGGGACGACGCATCAGGGCATCGGTCGCCTCGCGCGGGGAGAGTCCCTCGAACAGCACGCGGTACACCTGCTGCGTGATTGGCATCTCGATCCCTCTCTGGCGGGCCAGGTCGCACACGCTGCGCGAGGTGTTCACCCCCTCGGCCACGGCTGCCATGCTGCCCAGGATGTGTGGCAGCGACTCCCCCTGGCCCAGTCGAACCCCCACGCTGCGGTTGCGGCCGTGCGGGCTGAAGCAGGTGGTCATCAGATCGCCCAGCCCGGCCAGCCCGGCGAACGTCTTCTCCAAGGCTCCGCAGTGGACGCCGAAGCGGGTCATCTCCACGATCCCGCGCGTCATGAGAGCGGCCTTCGCGTTGTCGCCATACCCCAACCCGTCGCAGATCCCCGCAGCGATGGCGATCACATTCTTGAGAGCCCCGCCCAGCTCCACCCCCACGATGTCGGTGTTCGTATAGACCCGAAAGCGGTCGGTTGAGAACAGTTGCTGCACCTGCTTCAGAAGGGCCAGATCGTGCCCGGCGACAACGACACTGGAGGGCATGCGGCGGGCGACCTCCTCGGCGTGACTCGGTCCGCTGAGGGCCACCACGGGACTACCGGGAAGTTCCGCTTCAATGAGCTGGCTGGGGCGGAGCAGCATCTGGTTCTCAATCCCTTTCACGAGGCTCACCACCGGCACCCCCGGATCGAGATGCGGTCGCAGCCGTCCGAGGGCCTCGCGGAGATATTGGGTCGGAATGCCGACGACATAACAGTCGGCCCCACGGCAGGCCACCTCGGCGTCGTGAGTGATCTGCACGGCCTCCGGGATCAGCACTCCGGGGAGCAGTCGCGCATTCTCCCGAGTCCGCGCCATGTCAGCCGTATGCCCCGCGTCCCGGCCCCACAACGTGACGCACAGACCGGGTTGCGAGGCCAACAGCATCGCACAAGCCGTCGACCAGGCACCGCTGCCGAGAATCGTGATTCGCTTCATGTGTGACCACTCGCGTTTAGCCGCGACGCGAAGGCTTTGCGCAGCGGAGCGTCCCGCAGATTCGACACAACCGTCAGTTCGACCGGGACCGGCTCCACAGTTCCGCAGTGAAACACTGCATCGAGCGAAATCGGTTTGCGTCCCGGTTGGGGCGACCTAGTGTTCAGAGACCATTCTCCGCACACGCGAAGGCAGAATAATGCAAGCCACCATCGAGCAACAGTCGTCCCACACCGAGCGTCCCTTTGTCGACCGCCGCCAGTCCGGTACCGACTCCCCCGCCGGTCGCGAACGCCGCCAGTTCCAGGACTCCCGCGAGGCCGGTCGTCCCGAGGTCAACGAACTCGCAGCCGCCATCGACGTGTACAAACTCGCCCACCACCGCCGGTTCATCACGTTCGAAGAACTGTACGACGTGATGGTCTCGCTGGGGTATCGTAAGTAGGGGCCGGTGGGGCACGTTTTTTACGTGCCCGCCTTCAGAGCCGCGTGGGTGTTGGTCTGGATGGCCGCAAAAAACTCAAGAAACGCTAAAGGGGGACACTCTTTCCTGTTGCGTTTTTTGAGTTTCTTGCGGCCCATACGTTGAATCGCGGTGACAGAAAAAGTCCGAGTCGGGCGAGCCGGGCGTATTGTTCCTCAGCCTTCGGTCCCGATAAACCGCCCCATCAGATCCCAGCCTTCCGGCAGTCGCATTCCCGTCTGTTCGGCGGCGATCTCGTCGTACGTCCTCGCCCCATTCGGCACCAGTCCGCGTCCGGCCATGGTGAATGGCGTGAAGCCGTGGCTGTGGGTTTTGGTGCGGAGGAACGTCGGGTGGTCGGGCGAGATCAGGATGCGATAGTCGCCTTGTGATCGCAGGTACTCATGCACTGGACCCACGATGTGCCGGTCGATGGATTCGAGGGCTTTGACCTTCTCGTCGGCGTGTCCCTCGTGGCTGGCCTCATCGGTGGCCTCGACATGCACGACCACGAAGTCGGTTCCGTTCTTGAGCGTCTGGATCGCATATCGCCCCTTGGCCGCGTAGTCGGTGTCGAGGTAGCCCGTCGCCCCCGGCACCTCGACCACATCCCAACCCAGTAACCGCCCCAGCCCGCGCAGCAGATCGACCGCTGTGATGACCGCCCCCTGGACTCCGTAGCGGTCCTGGAAGAGTGGCAAGGCCGGGGCCTTCCCCTGTCCCCACAGCCAGCACTGCGTCGCGGCATTCTCTCCGCGTGCGGCGTTCAAGGCATTCGCCGCGAGGATCGCCCGGCTCTTCTCCATGATCGCCCGCAGGTCGCACGCCCCGCTGCCGAGCGGCAGATGCTCGGCGATCAGTTGATCGGTGATGTCGTGCGGCGGGATGGTGTAGGTGTCGCTACTGAACGGGGCCTTCCGATCGCGACCGCGCCAGATCAGCAGGTTGCGATAGCTGACGCCGGTGTGGAACTTGACGTGTTCGTCCCCGCAGTAGGCGTGCTGCAAGTCGCGGATCAGGGCCGCTCCGACATCGTTCGGGATCTGCCCCGCCGTAAAGCTCTTCATCCGCTCGTCAGCGACGGTGACAAAATTGCAGCGGATCGCCCAGTCCTCGGGGCCGAGGGCGATCCCCTGGGCGGCCGCTTCAATCGGGGCGCGGCCGGTGTGGAACTCGAGGGGACTGTAGCCGAAGAGGCTCATCGTGCCGACATCGCTGCCGCTGGGGAGGCAGTCGGGGACGTTGAGCGACAGCCCGCTGACGCCGAGTTGCGAGATGCGGTCCATCTCCGGGACGCGAGCGGCCTGGAGCGGCGTGCGGTTTCCGAGTGACGGTTGGAGTTCGTCGGCACAGCCGTCGGGAATGATGAGGACGTACTTCATTGTGAGTCGGGAGTCGGGAGTCGGGAGTCGGGAGTCGGGAGCGGACGCTCCCGACTGGAAGTGTCCGGTGGCGAATCCCGCCGACATGAGCGGGCCGGATGCCCGGAAACACGGGGAGAAGCATAGCGAATCCCCTCCATCCCCCAAGAGTCGGTTACGCGGGTCGAAGTTCGGCGAAGAACCGCTTGCGTTCCGCCGATTCTTGCCTATCGTAGAGTGAGTGATCTGCTCCATCGGACTCGACGGATTGACCGGATCGGCGGGTTGTTTCGATCCGGTGGGCAGAGCCTGATCGACGAGTTGTATCAAGCCGACAACGGTCGCCGTTGCGAGGAGTGGGTGATGCCAGTCCCTTTCCGTGTGAGTTGTGCCCTGGGATTTGCTCTCGGGTGGGGGCTGGCGGTGTTCTCCGCCGAAGCCGATGAGCGGGTGGCGATCTCCAAGCCGGCCACCACAACCGCCTCGATCCCCGAGGTGTTCTCGAAGTCGGCCCCCGAGTCGGTGGTCGAACTCAAAGCCCTTGAAGCTCACCTCCAGCAACTCCTGCCCAAGCTCAGCGCGGCCACGGTCGCGGTGCGAATTCATGAGGCCCACGGCAGCGGAGTGATTGTGTCGGGAGCTGGCCTGATCATGACTGCTGGACACGTCTCGGGCCGACCGGGGCGGGCAGTGGAAGTCACGCTACCCGATGGAACGACCGTTCAGGGTCGTACGCTGGGTCGCAACAGCAACCTCGATTCGGGGCTGATCCAGATCGACGGCACGCGGACCGATTGGCCGCACTGCGACCTCGCACCGCGCTCGGGGGCAGAGGCTGCGCTCAAGCTCGGCGACTGGTGCCTCTCGATGGGCCATCCCGGCGGATACATGAAGGGACGCACCGCACCCGTCCGGCTGGGACGGATCATTGTCCTCATCAATCGGCTGATCCAGACCGACTGCGAACTCGTCGGCGGCGACTCCGGTGGCCCGCTGTTCAACATGCGGGGAGAGGTCATCGGCATCAACAGCCGCATCGGCCAGCCGCTCGATTTCAACTTCCACGTCCCGACCCGCCTGTATCAGAAAGAATGGGACAAACTCACCCAGTCGCGCGACCTGGACGGGTCCGAGGATCTGGATGGAGACGGCAGCAAAGGGGCGCTGCTGGGACTCTCGGGCCAGTCCGACACCGCCGGGTTGAAGGTCACCAAGGTCTACCCGGACGAACCCGCCGCCTGGGCCGGGATTCAGGTCGGCGACATCCTCGTGACCTTCGACGCCCAGCGGATCAGCGACATGACTCAACTGATCGAGCGCGTCGGTGACAAATTGCCGGGTGATGAGGTGCATCTCGAACTATTGCGTGACGGAAAGAAAGTCGAGTTGACCGTCGAACTCGATGTGAAGTGGGAGTGAGTGCGATTATTTCAACGCACAAAGCCCAGGGGTGGCAACCCCTGGGCTTTTCGCGCGACTTCAGACTCTCAATCCACAGCGATCACTGTCGAATTACTGCTTCGGAGATTCATTCGTGGCGGCATCGCAAGCGATGGTGCATTGGTTGGCGTCGCAGTCATCGACCGTGTCGGTGAAATCCGAACCGTAGGTGACTGCATGGAGGCAACTGCAATCCTTCTTCGAGAACCCACTGAAGCTGTAGGCTTGGTTCAGTTCGCCGATGGCATCGCCGACATCGTTCAGCTCGCTGACGACCGCGTGCTGGACTTCGCTCAGACCGACGATCAGACCGATCACCAGCAGCGTGGCCACGAGGACCAATTCTGCCGAAATAATGAAACCGGCTTCGTCGTTCAACAAT
>JAYTFV010000371.1:0-1791 GCA_043734065.1 Planctomycetota bacterium | reverse complement strand
GACATCGCTGCCCAGTTGAGCCGCGTCATCGTCGGGCAGCAGACGGTGGTCGAGGAACTGCTGACCTGTGTGCTTGCCGGCGGGCATTGTCTGCTCGTCGGAGTGCCGGGTCTGGCGAAGACGCTGATGGTGCGGTCACTCGCCGAGTGCCTGGGACTGTCGTTCAACCGCGTCCAGTTCACGCCCGACTTGATGCCCGCCGATGTCACCGGGACTGAAGTGATTCAGGAGGACCGCTCGACCGGGCTGCGGGAGCTGCGGTTCATCCGGGGACCGATCTTCGCCAACGTCGTCCTGGCCGATGAGATCAACCGCACGCCGCCCAAGACGCAGGCGGCTCTGCTCGAAGCGATGCAGGAACATCAAGTCACCGTCGGCGGCGTTCGGCACCTGCTGCCTGAACCGTTCTTCGTCCTCGCCACGCAGAACCCCATCGAGCAGGAGGGCACCTACCCCCTTCCCGAAGCCCAGCTGGATCGGTTCATGTTCGAGGTCCGCATCGACTACCCGGACGAAGACGAAGAGTTCCAGATCGTCCGCCAAACGACCTCCCAGCCCACGCCGAAGCTCACGCCGGTCCTGACGCACGAGAAGCTGCAGCGGATGCAGGCCATCGTCCGCGAAGTGCCTGTCGCCGACTCGGTGATCCGCTTCGCCCTGTCGCTCTCCCGCCACTCGCGACACAACCACCCGCAGGCTCCGGGGTTCATCAAGCAGTACGTCACCTGGGGAGCGGGGCCTCGCGCCAGCCAGCACCTGATCTTGGCCGCCAAGGCCCGCGCGGCGATCCAGGGCCGCGTCCACGTCGACCTCGCCGATGTGCGGGCTGTGGCCGCCCCGGTGATGCGGCATCGCATCGTGACCAACTTCCACGCCGAGGCGGACCACCAATCGGCCGATATGATCGTGGCCAAGCTGGTCGAGCATGCGATCCACGCTGCCGAGGCTCCGAGCCTCAGTGAGCGGGTGACCGGGGTGTTCACACGGCGGTCGTGAACGTCTCACTCGCCCACCGCGCGGCGGACCTGGACTCCGATCGCAACTTGCGTCCCGAGGCAAGCGAGTACCGAGGTGTACAGCAGGGGAGCCCAGAACTCGGGGCCTTCGCTGGCTCTCATCAGCGAGTAGCTGGCATCTTTGCCCAATAACGACAGACGGACCATCTCCAACAGCGGCATCACGAACACCCCGGCCAGGACCAGCGTCGCCAGGGCCCACGCGACCGCCCCGCGACGCACGCGGATCGAATAAAATGTCGTCAGATGCAGCAGCAGCACATAGTTGGCCATGGGGACCAGGGCTCGGGGGTGCCAGTCGAGCAGCAGCGCATCCTTTCCCTTTAAGATCAATGACCCCGCGACGCAGGCCACCAGCGTCGGACTCACGACCACCAGCCCGCCCCAGAACTTCGAGGCCACAATCCGGCCCAACGAGTTCGGCGTCAGGATCAGATTCGGCAGCGTCCCCTCCTTGAATTCGCCGCCCAGGAAACTGCCCGAGAATGCGAGCATCTCCAGCAATAGGATCGCCAGCAAACAGGCATGCACGATCTCGGTCAGGTTCGCTCCATACAATGTCTTGAAGCGGACCTCGAAGAGTTTCGCCGCCACGATCAGTGCGATGTAGAGCAGCGATTTCCCAATGAGTGTGGTGAACCCGCCACCCGCAAAATGGAACTCCTTCCACGCCAGCGCATCCCCGCGCGGGCGCGTGACCCACAACTGCCAGCGCAGTGCCCGCCCGCCCGATCGCGCGCGGTGCGGGTCGTGAGTTTCGGTGTACTCGGTGAAG
>JAYTFV010000370.1:0-14110 GCA_043734065.1 Planctomycetota bacterium | reverse complement strand
GGGGAGGTCGTCTCCCCCACGGGGCGAAACATCCCGCAGAAATCGCGGTCGAAAGATCCCATACCACGCGGGGAACGACGCCGCCACCCACACGCCCACCAGCACCCAACAGAATATCTCGAACCCGTTCATCAATTCCCCGCAGTCGCTTCGCCGAATCCCACCCGAGACAGACCCGACCAGAGAGAAGACAGCTGGCCGCATGGTAAACAAACCGGTGCCTGTCCCCCACTGCGTCCGACGTTGTTCTCGGTCCCAAGCTCCGCTGGGGACGGAGAAAAATGGCAGATGGCAGATGGCAGATGGCAGATGGCAGACGGCTAATGGCTAATGGCCAGAGGGATTGGTGTCCGACTCCCGACTCCCGACTCCCGACTCCCTGTATTCTTTTCAGGTTCCGCGAAATGTTCCCAGATCGCGCTAGCACACAATCCGTTCGAACACTAAGTTTCCGTTAGCGAAGAAGAGCCGGAGCGAAAGTTCCGGTAAAAAATCGCCGATGAGAAGGTTGCCCCTATGTGTTGTCTCTCGGGACACTACAATAGGGGCAGAGATGCGGCAGATGTGTGAGGAGCTTGCTCAGCACACGGATGTCGCTCCTGTGCGAACGACCCAACCGCTCGCCACCTAGTGCCGGAGGACCAACAAACCGCGTTGGCCTGAGACGCTAAGGTCCGTGCTAGACACGGCCTGTCACTCGCCTTTTTCGCAAAGCATCCTGCTGAGCCATACAGGTCGAGGGTTGGTTATTCGAAGCTGCAGATCGGTTCGCCGATCCGCAGCTTTTTTTATTGGTGCCGACCTCAAGAAGGTTTCGATGGGGATCTCATCACCGCCAGCAGGCCGTACACGTCTTCGCCGTATTCGATTCTCAAGTAGACCTGGTCGCACCGGACCAGGGTCAATCCGGCCTGTGTCGCGACTTCTGCCAGATGATCGGCATGGTGGGTATAGCGACCCGAGTCGGTCAGTCGGAAGGGGGGAGTCTCGCCCTGCTCGACCGTGAAGATCAACATTCCACCGGGGCGTAGTCGGCGGGTCGCGGGCAACATCACCTGGGCCAGATCGCCGAAATAGATCAGGCAGTCGCAGGCCACGATCAGATCAAATGTCGAATCCCCCGCGGCCAGCCAGGAGGTGATCTCGGCAGTCTCCAGAGTGTCGTAGATGTTCCGAGCTCGGGCTCGCTCCACCATGTGCGGAGACAGATCGATCCCCACCAGACACTTGGCCCACGGCTTCAGCCGCTCCCCCGACAGGCCCGTGCCACAACCCAGATCGAGAACCTCCAGATCACGTGCGTCGCCGACGAACGCGGTCAGAGCCTCGAAGATGCGGTCGGGGGCCTGATACTCCAGATCCCCGACCATGCTTTCGTCGTAATAGGTTGCGAACTGCGCGTACAGCTGTTCGATGCAGCGGTCGGAGGCTCGGGGCGGAGGGGCCTCATCGCGGAGAGAGATCAGCAGGTGGGCGACTTCGGCATCGTCGGGAAACCAGACAGCGTAGCGTTCGTAAGCGTTGCGGGCCTCGATTCGACGGCCGAGGATGTGTGCCAGTTGACCCAGCCGATAGCAAATCGGGGCGTCCTCGGGGGCCAGTTCCGCAGCACGATTCTGGCAGATGAAGGCCGGGAACACACGCCCCTGATTCCGGAGTTCATCGGCGAGGTCCACCAGTTGCGAGGCAGACAGTGGCTCCCGCGAGGCGTCGCCATTCACGAGCAGCCCGTCTCTCACCGCCGATTCGACCCAGGCCCGGATGGCCGATTCATCCAGCAGCGGCCGCAATAGATCCACGATCCCGTCCACGTCTCGCGACCCATCGGACAGCTCCAAAATCAGGGCAGCCGTGGCGTTCAGGCGATGCAGTTGAGCGGTCTGGGTCTGATAGGCCACATAACGGTCGTCGCCGGTGGAGACGAGAACCGAGGGGCTGATGACGAAACGGCGCATAAAGGAGCCTAGCGCCTGGTCAACGCTTGATCTGGGGGTTGGAGTCCAGCACGGACGGGAGGCTCTACCCCAAAATCAAGACTTGACGGGCACTCGTTCATGTCAGGAGGAACACTGCCCCAAACATTGCCCGGAGAGGGATCTCCCGGCTCCGGGCCTCAACGCCAGCAGCGGACGGGACTCAGTTGTTGTTACCGGTTCCCTTGCCCTTGCCTTTTCCCTTGCCGGTTCCCTTCCCCTTACCGGTCCCTTTGCCTTTGCCTGTTCCATCGCCCTTGCCCTTGCCTGTCCCGTCGCCCTTGCCCTTGCCTGTTCCATCGCCCTTGCCAGTTCCGGTTCCCTTGCCGGTGCCATCGCCCTTCCCTTTGCCCTGGCCGTCGCACTTGGCATCCTCTGCCAGCACTGCTGAGGTCGGCAGCGCGAGGGCGGCCAAGGCTCCGGCCCCGATGAACATCGTACGCAGAAAGCCACGTCGGCCCGACGAAACACTGTTCAGCGCCGCTTCCAGAGTTTCGTGTGATTTGTCAGACATGAGTCAGTTCCCGTGTGAGTGGACTGGTGATGGATGGGAAGTGGTTGCTATTCCAGGGGTACTGGTATCGTACCACTCCTGAATCTAACTCCGAAACGAGTAGAAAGTTCCGCGACATCCTCCGAAATTGGTGGCGGTCACGGAGAAGATTTCTCATTCGTGATCAAAAGTCCCAGTCGTGTGTGCTTTTGTCCACATCAGGTGGCGTCGTCCATTGGAATTTGTCGGAGCATGTCCACGTGACATCGACTTCAAACTTGTTAGGTCGTGCGGGCTCCCCGCGTTCTGGCGCACGCAGCGCCCTCTCATCGTCAGCGGCCATCGGTGACCAGGCTTTCCCGCCAAAGGTGGAAGTGTTCCAGACAGATGAGCGCTCCGCGAATCGCCGTGCGTTCCGGGTCGTGGTCTCGACGCACCGGGATGCCGATCTGCTCGCGGAGGTACTGCTCGATCCCGCGCAACTGAGCCGTGCCACCGGTAAGGACCAGACCCGTGTCGGCGAGGTCGGCCACGAGTTGCGGGTGGCAGCGTTCGATCGTGGAGCGAATGCCGCTGACGATATGATGCAGCGGGTCGGCTAGGGCCAGGCGAATCTCCTCGCTGACGACGACTACCTTGCGAGCCACTCCGCTGATGACATCCAGGCCGCGAATCTCGATCGACAATTCGCGGTCCAGAGAGACCGCGCTGCCGACTTCGAGCTTGATCTGTTCCGCGGTGTTGGGGCTGATGCGCAGGGCGTGTTGTCGGCGGAGAAAATCGATGATCGCCTGATCGAGGTGATCGCCCGCGACTCGCAGAGTCTGCCCCGCAACCTCATCGCCCAGGCTCATCACCGACACCTGCGACGTGCCGCCGCCCAGGTCGCAGACCATGCTGGCCAGCGGCTCCGAGATCGGCAGCCCCGCCCCGATGCAGGCTGCCTTCGTGACTGGGAGCAAAAAGACCCGCTCGGCTCCGGCTCGCTCGACACTCGTAAACACCGCTCGACTCTCGACGGGCGATAACCCGGACGGCACGGTCACAACCACGCGCGGGTGGCCCTTCACGCCCTTCATCGCCTTCCGCAGAAAGTACGACAGCATCGCCTCGCACAGCTCGAAATCCGTAATCGCCCCGTTGCGAATCGGCTGGACGGCTTGGATGGAATCGGGAGTGCGGCCCAGCATTTGGCGGGCCAGTGTCCCGACGCAGGTGCCCTTGCCGAGGATGCGGCGGCTCGCGGTATCCAGCGCAATCACCGATGGCTCTTCGAGGACGACACCGCGTCCGGGAATGGCCACGCGCGTGCTGGTCGTCCCCAGATCGAGCGCCACATCGGGCGTCCACCAACTGCGAAAACGGTGAAACATCCTGCCCCCCGGAGTGACTGATCCTTGTCGAGGGGCGTTGTAGCGGACCGGCGGTTTTTGCTGCAAGAGGAGTGCGGGGAGACGGGGAGACGGGGAGAAGAAGGACGACCGAGGCTCTTGCCCTCAACGCTCAACCCTCAACGGCTCTCACGGCACCGCTTTGCGAATCTTCTCCACGGCCTTGTCGATCTCGGGGCGGTCGAGGTAGCCGTCGTTGTTCGTGTCTCCGATCGCGAAGCCTTGCTGCAGGAGGCTGTGCCCTTTGGCCTCCTCGCGGGAGATCTTGCCGTCCTTGTCCGTGTCGAACCGCGCGATGACATTCGCCGGGTTGATCGCAGTCCGCAGCGGCTTTTTGTCGGTCAGGTCGCGCGACACCAACAGGTCAAAATAGCCCAGCATCATCTCGTCCCACGACTGGTCGCCCCACGTCACGGTCTTGGACGGATCGGGGTTCGCCGGGTTGTTCGCCGAGTTGTCGTACACCGCCGTGCAGTGCAGCCGCGCTCCCGCCGGGATCGTCAGCGGTTCGGCCAGACGGTAGTTCGTCTGCCAGTTGAAGTCGTACTTCGGCACATCCAGCAGCGTCTGCTTCTTCCCATCCGGCAGCTCCAGTTCATACTTGAACGACTTCCCCCGCAGGTGCATGTGTGGGGCCATTGACATCATCGTAACATCGATCGGCGATGGCTGGCTGACCGCGGTGAAGGTCTGGTTGTCCTGGCCGGGTTCAATCGTCAGCCGCGCGTTGACGACCTCGGTGGTCAGCACTTGATGAGTGACGGTCTTGGGATCGGCATAGATCAGGCCGACCCGGCTCAGGTCTTCTTGCGGCGACCCATTCGGGGTGTAGTGGACCTGGAACTTCAACCAGGAACCGGCCTTGATCTTCTTCGCATAACCCGCAGCGAGCGGCTTCGAGCGCGTCCCCGGGACGTAGGCACACAGGAAGTCCCCCTGGCCCTTCTGCTGTTTCCCCTGCGGCTGGACGAAGACGATGATGTGATGCACCACAGCCCGGTTGCCGGGGATGACCTCCATCTCGCAGACCCACTTGTCGGTCGTGATCTTCGGATCGACGGAGAAGTTTTGGTATTTCACCCCCTCCGGTCCTCCGCTGGCCGGGATCGCATACGGCTTGTCCCGCATCTTGACGATCAAGTCGGGCACCTTGGTGAGTTGCCATCCCTCGGTGAACTTCCGCTCCGCAGGCAGTTGGGACTTGTCCCCTTCCGGGCAGCCGTTCTTCACCCAGGTGAGAATCAAATCACGGTCTGCGGTCGAGAGGCTGCGGTCGTTGGAGAATTTTCCGTGCGCGGGGTCGGCGTGCCAAGGCGGCATGCGGCGGTCGCTGACGACCTCGGCGATCATGTCGCCCCAGCCTTGGGCGTCGTCATAGGTCAGCAGTGGGAATGGCCCGATCTCGCCGGGGCGGTGACACTCGACGCAGTTGGCCTGCAGGATGCGGGAGACCTGCTGGGAATACGTCACCGAGCTGTCGGACTTCGCTGTTCGCACGCGGCCAATCAGGCAGCCGATCGCTTCGGTGCGAGCCACGTTGACCGGCTTCCCAGCGAGGGCTTCTTCGAGGGCCTTTCTCAGGTCTTCCCGCTGCGGGGCATTGCGCTGGACCCCCACGACATACTGGTCATCGATCCGCCCGCGATAGAGGACCGCTCCCAGCGGATTGAGGACGAACACCTCGGGAGTGCGGGTCGCTCCGAACTGGTCGGCCACCTTCTGTCCCGGATCTTTGAGGATCGGAAACTCGATCCCATGCTGCTTCACATAGGCGGTGATCTCGGCGATCGAGTCCTGCTGATTCGAGTTGATGGCCAGGAACTTCGCGCCCCGGGACTCGTACTCTTTCGCAAGTGTCTGCAACCTCGGCCCGTAGAGTTTCGCGAGCGGGCACTCGGTCCCCAGGAATGCCACGACCAAACACTTCGAGTCCGCGAAATCGACCGACTTCACGGTCGCTCCCCGGAAGTCATTCAGCACAAACGGAGCCACCGGTTTCCCCGCCTCCGCAGCCCAGACAGAACCACAGGCCGTAGCCAGCACGAGACCAGCGATCACAACGAGTCGAGTCATCGAACATCAGTTCCAAAGGGTCAGTGAGCGGCACGGCGCTAGCCGCCGGTTCTTCACAGGCGAATCAACCCCCAAACGCGGGGGGCTCGTGGTCCACCCAGATGAAGATGTGCAGGTTCACCGCATTCTGGCGAACGCAGCGACACCTGAATCGGAGGCGACACACAGTCTACCGACTCGCCAACGTGTCATACCACGTACTAACCCCCCAGACACGCTCAGGTTTCGTGAATTTCTCCATCGGGAGGAGGAATGTCGTCGGGGCGTTCGCCGATGCGTGGTTGATCATCCACATTCGCCGACTTCGACAGTTGCAGTTCAGGCTTTAGCCTGTCTTGGGACTGGGCGGGCATGCGAGACAATTCGCCCACCTTCTGGCGAAGGTGGCTACGTTCACTGGCTCCGCGAACAAGAGCAGCCTGAAGGCTGAACTCCAACGGGCGAATCACGGGGCCTTTTGCAGCCGCTTCTTGTACGCTTCGTCCGACGACTTGTACTTCGGCGGGGCGGGCCTGCGGTTGGAGCCGCTGCTTTGCGTGGCCTGACGTTCATGTTCACCGCCCGACTTCTGTGCGCCGGGGGTGTCGAGTTCGACCCCCTTGAGCAGTTCGTCGAACTGGCGGCGGCGGGCCTGGGCCTCGGGAGAGGACTCATCGCCCGCCTTGTTGAGGTTCTGGTCCAACTGTTTCAGGAAGGCATCCAGCTCCGCTTCGGTGTAGCCCGTGGAGTCGAGCAGATCCTGCGGCACCTCGCCGCGGCTCAGCTCTTCCTTGAGTTTCTCCAAAGCCAGTGCAGCGGCCTTTTCCCGGTTCTTCAGGTTGACCGCCTCCTCGGGGGAGTTGAGGGGAGCCACCTCGGCGGGATTCTCGGTATCCGCTGGATTCGTGCCCCCCTTGGGCGGACCATTCTGGGCTCCGGCTCCTGGTTCGCCCGTAGGGGAAGGGGTTCCCGCACCCGGGCCACCGGAAGCGGGAGGCCCGCCCGGTGGGCTTTCGCCGCCCTTGGTGGGCTCTCCACCTTCGGAGGGCTTGTCCCCCTGGGCACTGGGCTTCTTCTGTGATCCCTTCGGCGCGGGCTTGTTCCCGGTGGCTGGTTTCGGTGGCTGCCCGGCATTCGCGGGGTCTGTTTCCTTCGGGGATTCGGCGTGGGTGGGATCGGGTTTCGGACCGCCGCCCGCCCCCTGCCCTCCCCCTTCAGAACCGGTCTCGGGCGGCATCTCTCCCGGAGGAGTGGACATGGGCGCGGACTCGGTCGGTTTCTCGCCGGGTTTGGACTTCGCGGGAGTGGTCTTGGGCTGCTGGGGGTCGCCGGTCTGGGGCTTGTCTCCCGGCTTCGGTGGAGCGCCGGGCTGACCTGGATCGGTCCCGCTGGGTGTCATCGGCTCGCCGGGATTGGCGGGGTCGGAAGGACTGCTCGGCGATTCGCCGGGCTTCGGCTGGCCGCCGCTGGGCGAACCGGGCTGCGAGGGGCCACCGGGCGGCTTCTCGCCTGCTCCCGGTGTCCCCGGTTTGGTGGCTTTATCGCCGGGTGTGCCACTCTTGCCGGGAGTCCCCTCAGCCGACGGCGAGTCGCCGGGCTTGCCGGTCTCGCTCCCACTGTCGGAGGGCGAATCGGTGCCGGAATCGCTTTGAGGATTGTCCATGGGCGGCTTCTCCCCGACTCGCTGCTTCGGCGGTTTCTGGTTGGGATTCGGCTTGTCGGGCGTCTGTTTCTGTCCCGGATCCTTTGGACGTTGGGTATTGGGAGGCATCTTGTCGCCCGGCTGCTTGGGCTTCTGCACGTCGGGTGACTGAGTGGGCTGGTTGGGCGGAGGCGTTTCACCGGGGAGGGCCTGCTGACCCGGTTGAGGTTGACCATCGGGCTTGGGCTGCCCCGGCATCGGATCAGCGGGCATCGGCTGACCCGGTTGACCGGGGTCGTTCGCCTTCGGATCGGTCCCCTGCGACGGCTTGTCATCCGGCTTCGGCTGGCCGGTGTTCTTGGGAGTCATCGGGGTGCCCGGCTTGTCTGTACCCGGCTTCTCTATACCCGGTTTGTCTGTACCCGGCTTCTCTGTGCCCGGCTTCTCTGTGCCCGGCATGTCTCCCGGCATGGGCTTTCCAGTGCCTTCGTCGGGCATGGGCGTTCCCGCTGGCATCGGCTGTTGGCCGGGCTGTTCGACGGTGTTCTTCTCCGGCGGTCCCGGCTGAGTTTCCGGCTTCGTCTTCGGAGGCTTCACGCCCGGCTGCTCCACTTCCGGCTTTTCCGTGCCCGGCATCGGCTTCGGCGCAGGCTCAGTCCCCTCAGCTCCCGGCTTGGTCTTCGGTTGAGTCGGATCGCTCTCCGGCTTCGAGCCGTTCTTCATCGGCGGCTTCGCAGGATCAGGCTGCCCGGTGGTCTGCTCCGGGGGCTGAGGCAGCGGCTTTTCGCCAGTGCCCGGCTGATTCGGGTTGGTCGGCATTGGAGGGTTCGTGCCCGGTTCCGGCTTGTCAGTGCCCCCCGGCTTGGGCTGTGTCGCAGCGGGCATGGGCTTCGTTTTCGGATCGCCGGTCTTCGGCGTCTCCCCCGTGTGGGCAGGCGGCATGTCCCCCGTCGGCTTCTCGGTCGGGTTCTGCGTCGCATCACCCGGCATCGGCAGCTTCGGCGTCTGGGTACTCTCCGATGGCTTCGGCGTCTGGTTCCCGCTCGTGGCGTGGTCGCCGGTCTTCGGCTCGCCTGGATTGGACTCGCTCGGCATCGGCTCGCTGGTTTTCGGATCGCCCGGCTGCGGCGTCTTGTCCGCGTTCTTCGGACGATCTCGCTCTCGCTCCAACAGCTTCTGCAGCACCTCATCCGGAGAGGCTTTCTCTCGGGGAGGCTGCGGCTTCTTGGCTTCTGGAGATGTGTTCTGTGGCTGGGTCTTGTTTGGTTGGCCCTCTTGTGGAGGCGCACCGGGTTCCTGCCTCGCTTGAGGCTGCCCCGTCTGCGGAGAGCTCGACTGAGGCTGGCCCGGCTTCGGCTTTCCGGTCTGCTGCGGGTTCGGTTGAGGTTGTCCCGATTGCTGTGAGTTCGGCTGGGGCAGCCCCTCGGCAGGCTGGTTCGGCTGCTGCTGCCCCGGCTGCTGCTGGGGATTCTGTGGCTGGGGATTCTGCGGCTGGCCCTGCGGAGGCTTGGCGGGCTTCTGCGGTCCCGGCTGCGGTTGCCCCTCGGGAGGTGTGCCTTGTTGCGGCTCGCCCTGCTCCGGCATCGGCTGCGCGGGATCGGCCCCCTCGCGCGGCATCGGCTCAGCCCCCGGCGGGTTGTCCCCCAACGGGTTCATCGGCTCATCCGGCTTTGGCTCTGCGGGCGGCGGATTCGCCGGATCCTGCGGCTGGCCATCCGGCCCCTGATCCTGCGGCGGATTCGCGGCCTGTTCGGCCTGCTCGAGCTTCTCATTCGCAGCCTGCTGCTGCTCCTCCTGCTTCTGCTGAGCCTGCTGCGGTGTCACCGGATCTGTAATCGTGATCGTGATCTTCGGCGAACGTGTGAGGTTCCCCAGACGGTTGGCGAACGGCTCAAAATTGTCCTTCGCCTCCAGCCAGAACGTCAGCGTCTTCCCCGGCTCGACCGCGAACTGCTCGAGCTTCAGCACGTATTGCCCGCGCGTCTTCGGCTCGAACGGCGGAGCGTAGAACAGCTCCGGCTTGTGGTTGAGCTCCTCGCCATCCTTCTCGAATTTCATCACGACCGACTTCAGCAGGAAGTCGGGGTCGCTGGCTTCATACGCGACCGGCAGCGTCCCATTCGCGGGGAGTTCCATGTCCTCGGTCGGGTGCAGGATCGTCAGCTTCGGCGGCAGGTCGGCCCGTATCCGCTGCGTGTGCAAGGTCGGGACCGCCACCGACTCGACACCGTCCGCAGACTTGCGAGTCAAAGCGATGCGGTAGAACCGGGGGAACGACCCATCGGGCCGAAACTTGAGTTGCCACTGGGCCGAGAGATGCACGCCATCGGCGATCTGCATCGGCAGCTCTTCGGCCTTGAGGGCGGTGTCCTCGGTATCGGAGTACAAGACAGTCGCACTGTCGACCGGCACGTTGGCCAGCGCTCGCACGGTGACAGTCGTCCCCTCCCACGCATCGATCGCTGAGTCGGTCTGGACGAGGTCATTGATCCCCATGTAGGTCGGGTAGTCGTAGGCCACCTCCTGCACAGTGGCGGTCGGCGGCTGCCGCACGCTGATCGAGTAGGTCGGCGACACCGCGTCCCCGGCCTCGATGCGGTAGGTCACGTTCTGCAACAGTCCAGTACCGCTCTCTCCCACCAGACGGCCGCGATAGCGATGCACGCCTTCGCCGGTGTCTTGCAGCTTCACGATCTCATCGACCATGCGCCGGTCGGCTGTCGTGTACAGGACGCGGACCTCGGCGGGGATCGCTCCGCTGAGCGTGGTCTCGATATCCGGCGTCGCATGGGCCAGGACGGTGAGGTCGCCGGGCTTGACCTCCAGAATCGCCGTCCGCGTACTGAGCGACACATTCGCCATCGGGAACAGCCCCCGCCACGCTGACGACATCAGGCTCTTCGGACTCGCCAGTGTATACACGCACAGCACGACCACCATCGCCAGCAGTGCATACGACAGCCGGGTCAGCGCGTGCCGGTCGACCGCGTCGTCGACGTTCACTTGTTGCAGGTTCATCGCCGCGCGGCGTTCCATGGCCTCGATGATGACCGGGGAGACCGGACGACCCGCCTGCTGCAAATCGACCAGCGTGAGCAGATTACTCTTGAGTTCCGGATGCGCCGCCTCGATCTGCGAGGCGGCATAGAGCTGCGTCACCCGTTGCGTCCAGGGCTGGATGAACTTGTACCAGGTCCAGGATCCGAGGACCGCCAGAAACCCGGTCCACAGCACATACCGCGAAGTCTGGCTCCAGCCGCCGGAGATCACCCAATGATCGGTGACAACAAACAGAAACAAATATCCGACCAGCAACAACACCGCCCCGACCCCGCCGGTCAGCAGATCGGCCCCGCGAATTCCGCGCCGGGCCTGCTTGAGTTGGTACTCGATGTACTCCTCGAAGCCAACATACTGCCGCCCGCCCTCGCCGGAGGGTTTGGGTTGAGATTGAAGAGTCGACGACATCGGTCCACCCCTTTCGTCTGTTGCGATCCCGTGGGACAGGCTTCCAGCCTGTCAGTCGCCGGATTCTCCGAATCCGGTGCATCGGGGGACTCCCTCATGCGTCACCCTGTGGGGCGAGAGCCGAACCACCGGACTCGGAGAGTCCGGCGACCCTGAAACCCATCCATCATTCTACTCGACGGCCCGACTCCGCGAAACGTTCCCTGGAATACGAAAAGTCAACCAATTCTCGCTGGAACGTTTTACGAAATCGGCAGAGCAGGCAAAACCGGCATCCCCGGAGGAAGGTGTCAGGCACTTTGGCAATTCGGAATTGCCCGATAGGGAACTGTGTTGGTCCACTCCTCTCAATCTGGCCAATTCCAAGTTTTCGAAGTGCCTGCCCCAGGCTTGTACACCTTTCCTCTCCGCTGTTGATTGCATCAGAAAAGGCTCCTGTCTATCGTGTTCAAATCGCTTTCCGAGGGCCAAATCACCGATTGGACCGAGATCGCAGCCCACCCCATGAGGATAGATTCATGTCACACTTTCGTGAACGGTCACTTTTGGCGATGCTCTTGATCGCACTGACGGTCGGTTTTGGATGCAGTGGACAGGCGGCCGCAGAAAAGGCCGAGAAAGAACTCGCCGAAAATGCCGAGAAAGCACGTGCGAAATCGTACATGGATTCTGTCTTCAAGATCATCGAGGAACGGATTCCTGGTAGCACGGGCAAGAGGTCAGAAGAACGAGGTTTGAGGGCAATCGATGAGATTGAGGCCATTTCCACCGATGGGGTTTCCCAGGAAGTCATCGACAATGTCAAGGAGTGGACAAAATGGCTTCGCGAAGGGATTGAGACGAAGGATAGTGGCGGATTTTCGAAGGCGAAAATCAGAGAATGGATGCAGAGGGGCGACAGCTTGAATAGCTATGGGGGCAATCTGCGGCAGAAATATAAATGAGCCAAGTGAATTGTCCATATCTTGAGCGGGCCGTCCACTCTCAGCATGATCTGACAAATGTGCTGTCCTGCGGAACTCCTGTTGATCACCGGTGAAGTTTCACACGTTGCTCTATTGACACCTCGTGTTCACTGCGGAGAATCAAAATGCCGTGAAGGTCACGAATTGTTGAGGGTGCTTCCAGGGAGTCCTGACGTGTCAGATGTTCACGCGAGACAAGACTGCAGGCGTAGCTCAGATCACCCATATGATGCTACGACGGATCAAACGGTGACTTTGTGCCGCAAAAAGTCAGGGAACTGATCGCCGAACTGGAACGCGCGGGTTTCGTCAATCGCGGCGGAAGAGGGAGTCACCGGAACTTTGTCCACTCGAAAGTTTCGAAACCTGTCACACTCTCGGGCGCACTGGGCAGCGATGCCATGCAATACCAAGCCCGCGCCGTGAAACGTGCCATTGAGGAGTCCCAGTCATGAAGGACAGTACCCGCTATGCCAAGATCGTCGAGTGGTCGGAAGAGGACCAATGCTATGTCGGGAGTTCGCCGGGGCTGATCTACGGGGGCTGCCACGGTCCCGATGAAATGGCCGTGTTCGAGGAGTTGTGCCAGGTCGTCGAAGAAGCCATCGCGTTGTACCACGCGGACGGTCGACCTCTCCCCCCACCGACATCGGGCCGCGACTATGCCAACAAGATGCAGAACGTCGCATAATGGTGATGTTTCGGTATCATCCCTCCGGCGAGTGGCGGAGCGCCATCGCGGATGTCCCACAGTCGCACCGCGCCTGATAACTCACTCTGGAGTGACCCATGTCTTCAAGATGCGTCTGGCTGCTGGCCGGTTGGCTGGTCTTGGTCTCGGGCGGGATTGCGGAAGCCCAATCGAAGACGGGGACTCCTCCAGCGACTCGGGAGGCTCCTCGGGCCGAGGGTGAGAAGGCCGAACCCGCGATCGATTTCGACAGAGCCTACAAACTCTTTCAGCGGCGGAAGGGCGGCGAGAAGCTCACGGCTGAGGAAGAGGCGTACATCCAGCGGGCGAAGGCTGCTCGCCAGAAGCAGAACACTCCCAACGGCGCGGGCCAGTCCGACGCGAGGAACCGTCCCGCTCCCACGCCGCGCGAGACGATCGGCCTCAAACCGCTCAGCGAAATGAGTGCCACGGACCTCTACAAGGGACAAGATGGCGGGCTTTACGGCGGCGGCCAAAACGTGCCGCCCACGGAGCATGCCCGCGCAGCTGAGAAAGAACTCGCTCGCATCGAGCCGCTCGACGCCCAGGGGAAACCATCACCGGATGGAAAGATCGCCTTCATCTCCATCAGCATGTCCAACGCCACCCAAGAGTTCTCCAAATTCAAACAGATCGCCGATGCGGACCCCACCAAGTCAACGAAGCTGACGATCGTCGACTGTGCCCAGGGGGGCCAGGCGATGGCCGAGTGGGTCTCTCCGCAGGCCCCGCCGTGGACCGTGGCGGACCAGCGAATCTCCAATGCCAAGGTCTCCCCGCAACAAGTCCAAGTCGCCTGGGTCAAGCTGGCCAACAAGGGGCCGGTGGGCGACCTGGAGATGCACGGTCGGAAACTACAACGCGACACGCAAGCGGTGATCCAGAACGCCAAGGCCCGGTTTCCGAACCTGCGAATCATCTATCTCTCCAGCCGCATCTACGGTGGTTACGCGGGGAGCAACCTCAACCCCGAGCCGTACGCTTACGAGTCCGCCTTCGCCGCGCGGTGGTTGATTCAAGACCAGATCGCGGGAGCCGCTGCCCTCAATGCCAATCCCGAGAAGGGCGAGGTCAAAGCCCCGCTGCTGCTGTGGGGGCCGTACCTGTGGGCCGATGGCACGACTCCGCGCACGGCCGACAAGCTCGCCTACACCCGCACCGATCTCGGCCCCGACGGAACTCACCCTTCCGAAGCGGGCCGCGAAAAAGTCGCCCGACTGATGCTGCACTTCTACCACACCGACCCGCTGGCCAAGAGCTTGTTTGTTCGCTGACTGCGTAGAACGGAATTGATTCCGTTCTACGCAACGCTCAATCAAGCGAGCCGGGCTGACACCGGATGACACTGACTTCCGGGTCTGCGGTCGACGAATGTCGCCTTTTTCTCCGAAAAAGGTCGCCCTTTTTCGGAGAA
>JAYTFV010000369.1:0-9218 GCA_043734065.1 Planctomycetota bacterium | reverse complement strand
GACGTTGGACAATGAGGGTTGCCCTGCGAATTGTCTGCGGAGTCGAGTCACGGCCCGTTGGGCTTTGGGGATTTGGTGGGCATCCGAGTTCCCTGGGCTGTCGCCCTGGGCTGTCGAGTTTGGCCCCGTTGGGGCCGAGGAGGGCGATTCTACGTAGAACGGCGACCGCACTCCTTCGGAAGTCTGTTGGTCACCGACAACGCCGAGAGCCGGAACCCACCTTCTGGCGAAGGTGGCTACGATGATAGCTGCGTTCGCCAGAACGCGGTCCACCAGAACATGATCACCACCGATCACATGCCCACCCCCACCTCCCGTCCCGCCGATACCCTCTTCGATCACATCGTGATCGTCGGAGTCGGTCTGATTGGCGGGTCGATCGCGCGGGCATTGAAGGATCGCGGCCTCGCCCACCAGATCACCGGTCTGGGTCGCAACCGCGAACGGCTGCTCGCGGCCCAGGCAGCCGGACTGCTTGACGCCGTGGCCACCTCGGTCGCTGAACTGGATCCGTTCTCACTCGCCATCGTCTGCACCCCGGTTGACCGGATTCCGGATGATGTGCGAGCTCTGCAAGCGGTCGCCCCGGCGCATGCCCTCATCACCGATGCGGGCAGCGTGAAGGCCCGCCTCTGCCGCGAACTCGGCTCTCTGCGACCCGGTCAGGCCACATTCCTCGGCTCCCACCCCATGGCCGGTTCGGAACAGGGCGGCTGGGAACATTCCAGTGCCCACCTGTTCGAGGGCCGCATCTGTGCCATCACTCCGACAGGTCACGAGGAGCCGATCGTGCAGGCCATCGAACGCTTCTGGTCGGCCCTGGGCATGGGCACCATCCGCCTGCACCCCGAGCAGCACGACCGCATCGTGGCCCTCACCAGCCACCTGCCCCACGCCACAGCGGCCGCCGTGGCATCGCTGTTGACGCCGGATGCGTGGCCGCTGGCGGCGACGGGCTTTCGCGATACGACGCGCGTGGCCAGCGGCGACCCGGCGTTGTGGACCTCGATCTTGATCGAGAATCGAGAGGCTGTGGCCGAACACCTGCGAGAACTCATCGGCATCCTGAACCAGTTCGCGACCGCGCTCGACTCCGGACACCCGGGCGAAATCGCCACGCTGCTCGCCAAGGGCAAAGCGGCTCGTGATCAGTGGCTCCACTCACGGACCACGAATTAGGCATCACGGGGTCGACAGCAAGGGCGGGGCTTCCGTCGCCGCTTCGACTTCTTCGCTGTTCACGGGTTCAATCGCCTGCACCGTGGGTCCTGTGGGATTCGCAGCCCAGTCAGCGGCGGGGGCCGGTTCGGAGGTGGACGCTCCGTCGAGGTCGATCTTGCGTTCCTGGATGGGGCCCTCGGAGGCTGGCGGTTCCATCTGGCCATTGCCGGTGTCGTTCGGATTCCCGTTGCTATCGTACATGGGCACGGGCCGGGCGGGCGTATTGGAACCCGGATTGTACGGAGACCGAGGAGCATCCCCCCCGTCTCCGGTTCCGCCTCCAGTCCCGGTCCCACTGTTGTTCGGATCGACTTCCGGTTGCACCCCATTCGGGGTTCCCTGAATGTACGTGGCCCCTCCAGCCCCTGGAGCGTAATACGGCCCCGGGGTCAGGGTCTGGATTCCCTGATTCCCGCCGTAGCCGCCTTGGTACGCGCCGCCGTTGCCGCCGTAGCCATAGCCCGGCTGCGGTTGCATCCACGGACGGTAGCAGCCGCTCAGCAACAGCACCGCCGCAATCCAGCGCAGGGAACCCCAGGTGTTTGGTCGCATCTCATGTCCTTGCAGTCGGGGCGTGGCAGCCAGGTCAACCCAGCGCACTTTCCGACAGGCAGAATCTGCCTGTCAGCCGTTCGGGGCGGGATTCTTGGTCAATGGGGGAACTCTGTCCAGACCGGTTTCGGCGGACTCTGCCGGTTTGTGCGTGCGATGCACTTCTTACAACGGCGGAGAGCGGTCAGCTTTCAGCATTCAGCGATCAGCCAGAAATCGCAGAGTTCCAATGCAAAAAGCCCAGTGGTTGCAACCACTGGGCTTTCTCTCTGGCTGACTGCTGACCGCTGATCGCTGACCGCTTCAGATCGCCACGTCGATCTCGTACCCCTTCCGCTGCTCGCGGCCCATCCACTTGGCCGCTGCTTCGTCACCGGTGATCATCTCGGCCTTCGAGTCCCAGTTGATCTTGCGGTCGAGCCGGATGGCGATGTTGGCCAGGTGACACACCGTCATCGCCCGGTGGTGGGTGAACACGTCCGAGATCGGGAGAGCCCGCGTCCCGATGCACTCGAAGAAGTTCGCCATGTGCGACTCCGGAATCTTCCCGCCGTACACCTTGCTCAGGGCATCTTCCGGCAGCGGCTTGTCCTTCAGGGCGTCGAACGCCGGGCCGCTCAGCTTGCCACGGCTGACATGGAACACGCCGTCGGTGCCTTCGAACAGGATGCCGTTGCCGCCTTCGAGCTTGCCTTCCTTGTTGACCAGCCCGCCGAGCTTCTTCTGGTCATCGCTCAGCTCGTTGACGATGTGCATCTCGACATCGTTCGGACACATGACGGTGACATCGAAGTCGGTGGCGGCGTTGTAGCGGTCGTCCAGCGTCGGCATACCGTCCTTGAGCGGAACCGGGTGCTTGCCCCAGCCGCCCACCGAGGTCGGTCCGGTCTGGTCCATGCCGATGGCCCACGAGGCAATGTCGACATGGTGCGCGCCCCAGTCGGTCATCTTGCCGCCCGAGTATTCGTACCACCAGCGGAATTCGTAGTGGCAGCGGGAGTTGCCCCAGCGGCCCCCTTCCTTCATGCGGTAGTCGACGACCGGTGCTTGACCGAGCCATTTCTCCCAGTTCAAGCCGGACGGGACCGGAGCCAGCGGGATCGCATCACACGACGGAGCCCCGCCGATGGAGCAGGTGACCTTCTTCACGGTGCCGATCCGACCATCGCGAATCATCGCCACCGCCCGCAGGAACAGCTGGCCCATTTCGGTCCGCTGCTGGGTGCCGACCTGGAACACCCGCTTGGTCTCCTTGAGCACCTTGACGATCTGCTTGCCTTCGTTGATCGTCAGCGTCAGCGGCTTCTCGCAGTAGATGTCCTTGCCCGCCCGCAGCGCTTCGATGGCGATCTTCGAGTGCCAGTGGTCCGGCGTCACGATGGTGACGACATCAATGTCCTTGCGCTCCAGGATCTTCTGGTAGTCCTCATAGACATCGACATCCGCCTTCTGGCCGTGCTTCATGTTGTTTTCGTCGGCCACCTTCTTGCCCTTCTCGGCGTGGTTGGCGTCGACATCGCACACCGCGACGCAGGTGGCGAATTTCATCGCCGCCGGGCCGTCCGCATCCCAGCGATCTCCGGTCCCGATACAGCCCAGCTTGAGCCGGGCGTTCGGGCTCTTGGCGTCATCGGCCAGCGTCCGAGAGGACGGAATCCACAGCGGAGCCACTGCTCCCGCCGCTGCGGCGAGCGTGGTGGTTTGAAGGAAGCGACGACGATTGACGAGCGGTGGTGTCACTGCGAACTCCTCAAGAGAAGGGGCGATGGCCGGGCGGGACCAACCACAGAACTGGAAGGTTGGGAACACTTCAATTCCGGCGAATGAGATCGTAACCGATGGGGATCGAGGGAGCAAAACAGCGACCGAGCGACGTAGGCGATGTCGCTCCGCGATTCGCATTTCGCGTAGTATCACACCGCGCAATAACATATCATCCATCCCCGATCCGTCCACTCGTCCAGGCGGGACCGGACCCGTCGACCTCCTCATCGAGATCCCCATGATGCCACGCTCCTTCGGTCTCATTCTGCTCTGTGTGTGGTGTCTGAGTCGCACGAGCGGAGCTGCGGAGCCAGCGGCTCCGGCTGTCAAGCTCATCCGCAGCGTGCAATCGGGAGCTTGGTCCAGTGCAGCCACTTGGGAAGGGAACGCAGTGCCGGTCCATGGAGTCCAAGTCCATGTCCGACCCGGCCACACCGTGACGTATGACGTACAAGCCCCCGAGTCACTCGTGATCCGGGCACTGTTCATCGCCGGGACCGTGACGTTCGCGACTGACAAATCGACCCAACTGAATGTCGGCCTCATCAAGATTGAGGCGACCGACAGCACCGACGAAGAAGGCTTCGATTGCGACATGCACCTCGAAGCGGCGGACCCCCAGGCTCCCCGAGCGTCGCTACTGGTCGGCACTCCGCTCCAACCCATCGCCGCAAACCAAAAAGCCCTCATCCGGCTGACGTATGTTCCCGGCATGAAGAAGGAGTCGTGTCCGGCGATCGTCTGCTGCGGTGGGCGGATGGACTTTCATGGAGCGCCGCTCAATCGCACTTGGGTCAAGCTCGGTGCCACCGCGAGCCAGGGAGCTAAGGAAGTCACGCTGGCGGAACCCGTCACCGGCTGGAAGGTCGGCGACCAAATCATCGTGACCGCGACCGAGGCCGATCATGACAAAGAGCGGTCCACCGAACCCCGCACCATCACCGCTATCGATGGCACCACGATTCGCTTCGACGAACCGCTCACCGCCAACCACCTCGGCGACGGCGAGTTCCGCGGCGAGGTCGCCAGCCTCAGCCGCAACGTCATCGTCGAGTCCGCTGACCCCGACGGCGAACGCGGTCACACCATGTATCACCGCTACTCGACTGGCTCCATCAGCTATGCCGAATTCCGGCACCTCGGCAAGCAGGGCGTCCTCGGACGTTACAGCCTGCACTTCCACCTCGTCGGGTCGACGATGCGCGGCAGCTCGGTCATCGGGGCCTCGATCTGGGACAGCCACAACCGCTGGCTGACGATTCACGGGACCAATCATCTCGTCGTCCGCGACTGCGTGGGATACAAGAGCCTCGGCCACGGATTCTTCCTGGAGGACGGGACCGAGGTCTACAACGTCCTCGACCGCAACCTGGCGGTCGAAGCGCGGGCGACGAAGAAGTTGCCGAAACAGGTCTTGCCGTTCGATCAGAATGAGGGAGCGGGGTTCTGGTGGGCGAACAGCCTCAACACCTTCACCCGCAACGTGGCGACCGCCGATGACCATTACGGCTTTCGATTCGAGGCCACACAGACCAGCGAACTCAAACTGACCTTGCCCGTGATGCAGCCGGATGGCTCGCTGAAGGATGTCGACATCCGTACCTTGCCGTTCGTGCGATTCGACGACAACGAAGTCCACAGCAGCCACGGCCTGTACGGCATCAACCTGGGTGAAGGAGTCAACGGCGTCGGCCCGGACACGCAGCATCCCTTCGTCATGCGCAACACCAAAATCTGGAACACCCATTACGGACTCAGGCCGCAGGTGCCATCCCTGCTGGTCGAGAACCTGACGATCCAGACCGACTACGGCGTCTATCACCCGAACTACGACAATCACGTTTATCGCAACGTCACGATTCGCGGGACGAACACGGAACCGTTCAATCGCGGGCACGACGACTTGAGCCTGCAACACGGCGTCCTCACCGTGGACGGCCTGACGTTCGACAACTGCCGGTCGGGCGGGATGCCGCTGATTCAGATCTCGGATGACAACGACACTGGTCTTGCGATCTCCCACTTCCGCAACGTCAAGACCGTCAATTGGAAGGACAACAGCAAGGAGAAAGCGATCGTCAACCTCGGCGGTGGACCCCGGCCTCAACCGCAGTTCGAGAAGGGCGTGCCCGTCATCCTGCACGACTGGTACGGCCCCGGTCGCCACGCCCAGATCGTGAGCATCAAGTCCCCCGAGTACAAGGCGCACCCGGAAGCCTACCGCTCCGAGCCGCCGCTGACTGGGGATGAGTCGCGTGTCACTGAAGTCGCCAACATCGACTTCCCGCAACCGCTCACGCCCCTCGACGACCTCCCTCCCGCGACTGTCATCACCCACGTGACACCGCGCGAAGGGAAGCTGCTCGTGCAGGGCACCTGCTCCGACAATGGACCCGTGAAGCAAGTCCTCGTGAATGGCCAGGCGGCTACAGCGACCTCCGACAACTTGGCCACGTGGGAGATCACGCTCGACCTGAAAGGTCTCTCAGAAATCGCCGCCCACGCTGAGGACGCCGCCGGGAATGTGGAACGCTTGGCTCACCAGCGGGCTCTCGCCCCGTTTTAGACGGAGAACAATTCCCAGCGCGACTGTTCGCCGTCTGGCTGGCCTGACGTGCTCGCGGGTATGGCTGCGAATCAAAATCTTCGCCAGTCGCTCCCGATGCGACTCAACAACACACGTCAATGCCCAATCTGCAATAGCGTCGCCAACGGCAAAAACAGACGCTGTGGGTCGCTGGGCAACGCGGCGAATCCGAACTTTTCATAGAAGGCCCTCGCCGTGGCATCCTGGGCATCGACGAACAGTCCGGCGATGCCGATCTGGGATGATGTCAACGCGACTCGTCGAATCGCCTCGATTAGCAGCGCGCCGCCATAGCCCTGACCTTGCACCCCCCGATCAACCGCCAATCGCCCCAACAGCACGGCGGGAATGCGGCGAGGCAGTCGTTTTGCCAACGTGTCTGGCAACTCCGAGGCCAGCCCCTCACAGGCCGACAACGTGAAGAACCCGAGAATGCGTTCCGGCGTCGCATCTGTGGAATCCACGAGTACGAACGTTCGCGACACGCCCTTTTCCTAGTGCTGAATCGCGGTCGTGCGCAGGAAGGCATTCGGTGGTTCGATTCCACAATCGAAAGCGGCGCGGTCGTGCTGTCGCGACAGAGGTTGCACGTCAGCCACGGATCAGCCTCTGATGAGCGTCCAGCGCTTTTCGAAGTGAGGCATTCGGTTCGGGAGGATTATCCAGCAGAGCCATGATTCGCTCGGCATCGTCGCCGGACAACTGAATGAGCCGCTCGTGTTCGATGACCTCATCTGCGGCCTTCACTGCCGCTTCAATGACAAAAGAGCTGACGGGCACGCCGCGCCACGCCGCAGCCTGTTCGATTCTGGCTCGTACCGGAGCGGTCATCTCGGACGAAATTGTGTCGATGTCGGGGTGTTCGATGGCGTGGGTCGGCATCTCGAATCCTTCTCTGGACTGTGGGGTTCGAAGCACTACTGCCATGAGAGTCCCACACCAACTCTACTCAATCCCCATTCTCGTTGGCCATCCTGAGACAAGGTTTCGCCAGAATTGTTGCGTTCACCAGAATGCGGATAGTCCGCACTCTGGCGTAACAAGTTGATATTGATGAACCGCTCGCCGCGTGCTGAGTTTGTGGCACGACGCTCCGCGTCGTGAGTGCCGACGCGGAGCGTCGGACCACATTCCCGCAGCTATGGCACGAGGATCGGCGCAAACAGGTTGATCCAGTCGCTGGCGTCGGCGTTCTCACCATAACCGGTTTCGATCGTTAACGAGCGGGCGTCCGTCAGGTCGAGCATCGTCTCCAGAATCACCGGTGCCCCGGCCCGCAGCGTGAGGGACTTCGGCGGGCGGTCGTCCACTTTCAACGTCACCGTCGCGTGGCCTTCCGGTCCGGCTGTGGCGTCGAGGCCGAAGTGACACTGGAACCGGCGATACTGTCGGTTCAGGTTCCAACGGACGGTCATGCCACTGGTCAGGCCCAGGCCGAGCGGGCAGAGGGTGGGCAGGATGGTGGCCTGGCGAGGAGATGTAGAATCCGTGGATGGTGGATCAAGTCGCAGAGGCAACCCGCGCACGTTGCGGTCGAGGGCCACCTCCCGTGTCTCGCCCAACAGCGGGATGTGATGTTGCTCAGCGATGGGAACGCGCGAGAGCGGCACCGCTCCCGGTCCCCAGTGCGTCATCCAGCGGACGTTCGCCAGGGAAATCGACAGTTCGAGCCCCTCGACAACCGTCAGATTCAGACGGCCTGCCTCGGTCGTCTCGATTGCTGTCGCCGTCAGCCAGGAGTCGTCCGCCAGCAAGACGACCCAGCCCTCCTTCCCCGGGGGGGGAACCTCGGCGAGGTCGGGGTTCATCAGCAGACCGGCCACAGCGGGCCACTCCAGTTCCCTCTTCCCGAGCGATCCCGTCAGTTCGATCGAAGTCGTCCCGATCTCGCTGAACTCACCCGTCTGGCGATCCCCATTCCGCAACACCACGAGGTCCGACTTCTCCCGTTGTCGGACTACCGGCAGCCATTCCGATTCGTCCGTCCTCCAACTGGTCGCCGCTCGCAGCGGCTGAACCCCGGCGATGAATTCGACTCCCAGCTGCGGCGACGACTCATCGAACGAGAGTCGAAACTCCAGTGCTTCTCCCGCCAGCTTGACCGACGAGACGCCCCAGCGGTCCCCGTTGGTCAGGTGCAACCAGAACCGAGGCCGGGGTGGTCGACTCGTGCCGGGGGCGAGAACGATCTGCCAGACCGCAGACGGGGGGACTGTTCGGTTCTGGTCCCCGACGCGCACGGACAGTTGCAGACCGTCGATTTCCAGCAGCGATCCCGAGAGCTGTTCCCCCGCCGTTGTCCACAGGTCGACCTGTGGAGGGGGCGGGGCCTGGGCCAGCACCTGAGAGGCGAGGCAGCAGATCAGCCCGGCGAAGGCCAGGCTCCCTCCTCGACGCCAAGTTCGAGACAGGCGATGGGGAGAGGTGCCGGGCATGTGTTCTGTCTGTGGGATTTACTGTCGGGGCCGCGTCGTGTTCGTACGTTCTGCGCAGTGGTTGTCTTGGCTGCCCCGACGCCGGGGCCGGTGTCGCCAGGTCAATACGGCTCTAACCCCCACCGACCAGTGTGACGATCTCGATCAGATCCCCTTCGGCCAGCGGACTCTCCGCGTGCTTCGTGCGCGGGACCAGTTCGTAATTCCGCTCGACAGCCAGGAACTTCGGGTTCTTGCCGAGTTGGACGAGCAGCTGCGCGATGGTGAGTCCTGCGTCCAGGGTTTGCTCAGTTCCGTTGATGGTGACGCGCATGGTTCTCTCTCGCTCCGACTTTCTCCGGGAGGCAGTCTGCGGCGGAAGTTGTTGCCAGTCAACTCACCGGTCGGATATGGTCTGGGCGGGGCGAGATCAGAAACGCCAGCGTGCCGGGCAGCGTCAGCCCCCGGACTCCGTCTCCAAGCGGCAAGGTCCGGAGGCTGACGCCATCCGGCTCGCCTGACTGGCACGTCGTGAGCGCCACAGATTCCCCCATCCCCCAGCCCCTCGAACTGCGGTCACTTCCCAGAAAGCCCACTATGCGAATCGCCCTCATCGGAGCTGCGGGACAGCTCGGAACCGACCTGCATCGGCAACTCTCCGGAGAGGTCATCCCGCTGAC